>CACXDV010000104.1 GCA_902766585.1 uncultured Ruminococcus sp. | reverse complement strand
CCTTCCTCTACGGTATCGAGGTTCTGTTCCATCTGAGCTGTGAATTTAACATTTGCGATATTCGGGAAGCGTTCCTCCATAATCTTTGTGGAAACCTCTCCAAGCTCGGTGGGGATAAGGGTTTTTGCTTCTCTCTTTACATAGCCTCTTGTTGTTATTGTGCTTATTGTTGCGGCATAGGTAGAAGGTCTGCCGATGCCGTATTCTTCAAGAGCCTTGATAAGACTTGCTTCGGTATATCTTGCAGGAGGCTGGGTGAAATGCTGATTGGGAAGCATTTCCTTGACCTTAAGGGGCATTTCCTTTGTAAGCTCGGGAAGCTCCGATTCCTTTTCATCATCTGCCGAGTCGTTGCTTTCGACGTATAAAACGGTATAACCGTCAAAATCAACTACATATCCGGAAGCCTTGAAAATATAATCCTTAACGGCAATATCCGCCTGAGTTGTTTTCTGAACACATTCAGCCATCTGGCAGGCGATAAAACGCTCCCATATCAGCTTATAAAGCTTATACTGGTCAGCGGTAAGACTGCCCTTGACCTTTGAAGGCTCTAAATCGACCATTGTGGGACGAATAGCCTCATGTCCGTCCTGAGCGTTTGAACGTGATTTGAAATGCCTGTGTTCCTTCGGAACATATTTGTTTCCCCATTTTGCGCGGATAAAGCTTTCGGCAGCGTCAAGCGCATCCTCGGAAAGCCTGAGCGAGTCGGTTCTCATATAGGTGATAAGACCTACTGCTCCCATTCCTTCGATATCAATACCTTCATAAAGCTCCTGAGCTACCTTCATTGTTCTCTTTGACTGGAAGCCGAGCTTTCTTGATGCCTCCTGCTGAAGTGTGGAGGTGATAAAGGGCGGCGCGGGCTTTTTGCGTCGGGTACCGTGCTTAACATTTTCCACGACAGCGGGTGCATCCTTCATTTCATCAAGGAGCTTCTGAGCCTGTTCGCCGTTTTCAATTTTGATTTTTCCGTTTCTATCTCCGTAGAAGGCGGCGGGGAATGCCTTTCTGCTGCCCTTGGGAATAAATTTCGCGTCAATGCTCCAATATTCCTCGGGCTTGAATTCGCGTATCTTTCTTTCGCGGTCAACTATGATCTTAACAGCGACAGTCTGTACTCTGCCTGCCGACAAGCCCTTTCTGATCTTCTGTGACAGGAAGGGACTGAGCTTGTAGCCAACAAGTCTGTCGAGTATGCGGCGGGCCTGCTGGGCATTCACAAGGTCAATATCGATCTTTCTCGGCGCGCTCATTCCTGTGCTTACGCCTGTTTTTGTTATTTCGTTAAAGGTCACGCGGTTGGTATCATTCAGGTCAAGCCCTAAAAGATATGCAAGATGCCATGAAATAGCCTCTCCCTCGCGGTCGGGGTCGGTTGCGAGATAGACATAATCGCTTTTTTCCGCAAGCTTTACGAGGTCATCCGCGAGTTTTTCCTTTCCCTTTATTATTTCGTATTTTGGAGCAAATTTCTTTTTTATATCCACGCTCAGTCGGTTGGGATTGAGATCTCTGATATGCCCCATTGATGCGACTACCTCAAAGCCGGGACCTAAATATTTTTTTATTGTCTTGGCTTTTGCAGGCGACTCAACTATTACAAGCTTAGACATTATCCATCCTCCGAATCGTTAATTTCGTTTGTACCTACGTCCGGGCAAGGCTGTTATATATCCGTTCATCTGCAGCTCCGACAAAGCGGAGAGCAGCTGAGGCATACTCATGCCAAGCCTTTCCTTTATTTCATTTACATGAATAGGTGTATCCGAAATTGTATCATACACCGAAAAAGCAGCAGATGTCAACCGTTCAGAAGAAATTTCATTGATTTTTTTTACATTTTGGAGATTTTGTCTTTCTTTTTCGTTATTATCATTTGATTTTTCATTCTTTTTTTCTTTAAAAGACTGATTTTCGGGTTCGGGGATTTCTGTTACATTAATATCATCCTCATTGTCATCTGCCGGAATTTCAACAGGTCTTACAGGCGGTTTAAAGGGAATGAACTCCTCCTCATAATCGTCAAGGTCATCATCCTCATCAAAAGCAGGATATTCCTCAGACTGCACTTCGTCCTCGTCCGGATGGGGGAGAACAGTTTCTGTTTCCTCGTCATAATACGGATTCAGCCTGAAAGGATATTGGGTAAGTCTTTTCTGATATCTCTTTCTGCCGCGGATATTAAGTATCGGATCATTTTCATCTGATGGCTTTTCATCCTCGGTATTAAAAAGACTCATAAGCTCTTCATCTGTTATTTCAACGATCCCCTGATCCTTATTCAGCTTTTTCTTAAGATAAATGATCTCTCCGGCTCTGATATTTTCTATGGAATCGCTTGAACAGGAAAGCTTTCTTTTCAGTTCCTCCGTCATTGGCTCAGGTTCGCCGTTTATAGCCCTTTTTATCAGCTCATCGAGGCGTTTTTCGTCAATTGCCCGCTGATGATCGGTATATTCAGTTTCAGAAGCGGTTTTTTCCCTGCCGAATACATTGTCCTTCATGCGGTAAAAGCCTTCATAGCTTTCATCATTCAGGTCAAAAAAGGTCTGATAGCTGCTTTCTGATATTTCCCTGCATAAGCTGTAGCACAGAGGCATGGGGTATTTACGGGAATTATCCCGCGGCGGAGGCAGCTCTTTCTTTTCGGAAATGTTTCTGTAAAAATCAACTGTCGGAACGGGATTTGAGGAGCCGCTGCGCTTTTTGTTATTGTACCAGTTGATGATATCATCAGGACAAAGCGCGGCGGAAAAGCCGAAGCTTATCATATAATTAGTTCCTGCGCCGTTTTTTGTGCCGAGAGCTGACGGGACGGCAAATATCTTTTTATTCTGAGCCAAGGAATATTTTACTGTATACATAGCTCCGCTGCCAAAGCCTGCCTGAATAACAAGGGAACAGTCGCTCAGTCCGGCGATTATCCTGTTGCGCTTAGGAAAAGTATATTTTGTAGGAGGATAGTCCGGGGGATATTCGGACAGCAGAGCGCCGTTCTGAGGTATTTTTTCGAGAAGGAGCGAGTCCTTTTTATCTCTGAGCTGGTCTATTCCGCAGCCGAGGACACAAAGTGTCAAGCCTTCTCCGTCAATTGCACCTTCATGGGCAGCGGTATCAACGCCAATTGCTCCGCCGCTTACGATCACGGTATTTTCTTTTGCGAGATCATATGCAAAATTATATGCCGCCTGTCTGCCGGAGGTATCGGGATAGCGTGTTCCGACAATGTTTGCATGAAAGGCTTTTTCATCAGGCAGTATGCCTTTTTTGAAGAGTACAACAGGAGGCGCGGCGATTTCCTTGAGCCTGCCGGGATAGCTGTCCGAGCAGAGAGGTATTATATCTATATCATTTTTTATGCATTCATTTATTGTATTATCACTGTATTCCCAGTCCTTGTCAATAAGGCGGCTCAGTTCCTTTTCTGTCAGAAAATCAAACATTCTGAGTTCTTTTTCATCTGCTCTGTATATTTCTTCAGCGTCACCATAAACACTCAATATTTTTTTGACATCGAGATTCTCCACGCCAAAGCATCTTTGAAGCCATACCCAGTATTTTATAGATTCATTCATTAACTGTCCTCCTCAGCTCAGAAGTCTGTATAATAATATTGCGGCGGCAGCGGCGGCATTAAGTGATTCAGCCCTGCCCTTCATATTTATCTTAACTCTTTTGGTACAGCAGGATATGGTTTCCTCTTTAAGCCCGTTTCCCTCGTTGCCGATAAGCATTATTGCTCCTCCGGAAAAATCAATATTTTCTATATCCTCGGCATCACGCGGAGCAGAGGCATAGCAAACAGCGCCGGAGGATGTCTGTATTCTTACAAAGTCCGCCATACTCTTTACCTGCATGAAGGGGAGACGGAATACCGCACCCATACTTCCTCTAACGACCTTGGGAGAGAAAATATCGCAGCAGCCTTCGGAGAGTATCACACCGTCAACTCCGAGAGCCTCTGCTGTACGCAGTATCGTACCGAGATTTGAAGGATCCTGTATATTTTCAAGGGCGGCATATTTGCCTGAAATGGATATCTCATTCAGGCGGGGAGTGCTGTTCATATCAATAACGCACAAAAAGCCCTGCGGTGAACCGGTATCGGAAAGCCTGTCATAAAGCTCACGGCTTATTTCTGCAGAGGAAGCAGCAGCCTTGCTGATAATGCAAAGCTCCTCATTATATTTTTCAGCCGCCTCTGAGGTATACAAAAAGCTTTTTATTAATGCGCCTGAGCTTGCCGCATCTCTGCAAAGCCTTACACCCTCAGCAACAAAGCAGTTTGATTTTTTTCTGTATTTTGAAGCGGAAATAAGCTTTGATACCTCTTTTATCAGCTCATTATCCCTGCTCGTTATCATCATCACTCACACAACCTTTTCTGAGCCTGTTCCTTGATATACAGGGCAGTTTCCGAAATATTCATCTTATTTACATCAATGATGATATCGGCATATTTTTCATAGAGAGGTGCTCTTTCATTATAAAGGTCATAAAGCGTCTGACCGGACTTTATAGCAACGCCTCTTTTTGTGAGGTCGCCTAAACGGCGCTTTATTTTCTCATACGGCAGGCGGATATAAACCACAATGCCGATATCTCTGAGATGTGTCATAGCCTCTTTGCCGTAAATAACGCTGCCTCCCGTTGCAATAACTGTACGCTTTACTTCGAGTGAGGCATTTATACGGTTTTCGACATTCAGAAAGCCGTCGAGTCCCTCGGTTTCAATTATTTCTGAAAGCAGTCTTCCTTCCTGTTCCTGAATGACAAGGTCGCTGTCGATAAAGCGGTAGCCCATTGTTTTTGCAAGCACGACTCCGACAGTGCTTTTGCCGCATCCCGGCATACCGATAAGAATAATATTATTCATGTATCTTTCTCCTCTCAAAAAGTATCCAACAATACTATAGCATATATTACCGCGTTCTGCAAATAGCTTTAAATCAAAAAAGCTCTCACGAAAAAACCATGAGAGCCTTATTTTATTATTCAACTGTAACGCTTTTTGCAAGGTTTCTCGGCTTATCAACATCAAGTCCCTTGGATACGGACAGATAATAGCCCATGAGCTGCAGGGGAACAACAGAAAGGCTTGCTGCAAAATGCTCATCTGTTTTAGGAATATAGACAGTAAATGCAGCGGTATCCTCTATTTCGTAGTGTCCGTAGGAGGTAAGTCCCATAAGATAAGCGCCGCGGCTCTTGCACTCGACCATATTGCTTACGGTTTTTTCATACAGCTCACTCTGTGTCAGAACGCCTATAACAAGTATTCCGTCTTCTATAAGGCTGATAGTACCGTGTTTAAGCTCTCCGGCTGCATATGCCTCTGAATGAACATAGGATATTTCCTTCATTTTAAGGCTGCCTTCAAGACAAACGGCATAATCTATACCTCGTCCGATAAAGAATACGTCCTTTGCATTGACAAGCTTGGCAACGAACCATTGTATTCTTTCCTTATCCTCAAGAATTTTTTCAATTTTCTGAGGAATCATGCGAAGCTCGTCTATAAGCTTGTTATAGTATTCCTCAGTGATCTCATTTCTTACCAGCGCAAACTGCATAGAAAGAAGATAACCGGCAATAAGCTGTGCAGAATATGCTTTTGTTGTAGCAACGGCGATCTCAAGGCCGGCAAGTGTATAGAATACACTGTCTGCCTCT
>CACXDV010000103.1 GCA_902766585.1 uncultured Ruminococcus sp. | reverse complement strand
TCTGTAAGCGCGGTATCTTCAACTCCCGCTCAGACAAGTAATCAGCAGAGCAGTTCAGTAAGTGCGGTATCTTCAACACCCGCAAAACCGACTGATCAGAAGAACAGCACCGTGAATTCGCCGAATTCAAAGCCGGCTCAGTCTGTTCCGCAAAGCAGCAAAAGTACTCCTTCATCTCAGACGGTCACCTCAAAGCCGGCAGTGACTTCATCTCAGCCTGCTCCTCAGCAGAGCAGTACTCAGACGGAAACAAAGCCTGCACAGACAGTATCACAGGATATCGGTGGACAGGCGCTTTATAACAAGCTTTTCAGTCTTGATAATAAGGTTACGATAGAGGTAACTATGGCTCAGAGCGAGATCGAAAAGATGAGCAATGACTATAAAAAATATAAGGCGAAAAATTCTAAATCTCCTATATACAGAAAAGCAGATGTTGTAATTACTGTAGACGGAACAAAATATACCATTCCTGAGGTCGGAATACGTCCTAAAGGAAATATGTCCCTGAAAGGTATATATGACAGCAAAACAGGTAAGCTCAATCTTTGTCACTATAAACTCAGCTTTGCTGAGACCTTTGACGATAAGGACTATTACGGCAGCGATGCGAAGGTATGGGCAAGCAAGGATGAAAGAAAGGCAAGAAAGAACAGACTCTTTGCTACTCTTAAAAAGCTTGATGTAAAATGGAACCTTAGCTATGATGAAACATATATCCGTGAGATATATGCGGCGGAAATGTTCCGTCAGAGCGGTGTTCTCGTACAGAAGATAGGTCTTTCACAGCTTAAATTCAACGGCGAGAATTACGGCGTAATGAAGATATATGAGACTATCGACAAGACCTTCCTTTCACGTTATCTTCCCGAATCTGCTCTCGGCGGAGACCTCTATAAGGTAGGCTGGACAAATTCTCCCGCAAACTATGTCAGCGGTCAGGTAAGCATTGGCGTTGAGAACAATGAGACAGGCGCAAAGTATAATTTCAATCTCAAAACCAATGAAAAGACCTCAAAGCATGAAAGCCTGAAAAATCTTATCAAGGTCATCAATTCCAAGCCCTCTCTTGCACAGCTTGAACAGGTTGTCGATACGGATCAGTTTACAAAATTCCTTGCTGCATATTATTTTGCAGGCGATCCTGATGATATCAGAAACAATTATAATAACCATTATGTATATTTCCGCAAGGACAACGGAAAGGCTATATTCATTCCCTACGATAACGACCGTACACTCGGCGTTACATGGGGCTTCAATCCCGACAATGCGGGCATGACCTCGGTATCTCCCTATTCTATGAGGGCTGTCGGCAATAATCAGGATCAGGCTAATCCCCTTATAAAAATGGCTGTAAGGGACAACGGCATTATCCGTGATAAATTTACAGCCTGCCTCAAGAAAACGGCTTCGCTTTCACTCTGGGATAATGCCGCCTTTGAAAAGGAATACTATAAGGCAAAATTACTTTATGAAGGCTCGGTAACTCCGACTGTAAGCTTCGCTAATCAGAAAACAAGCTTCAAATTCAGCCTTGATGGAAAATATCCGTCAGGTGATAACGCGAATATGTCCTTTAAGGAATATCTCAAGAGAATAATGAAAACCTATAATACCTATGTTAAATAATAGAACTGCGCTCCTACGTCTTATTCGGGGGAGCGCTGTTTTTAAAGGAAGGAAATACTATGGACAGACTAACGGATATTTCATATGTTAAGGGTGTACTGTCAAAGCACGGATTTACCTTTTCAAAGGCTCTCGGACAGAATTTTCTGATAAATCCTTCTGTATGTCCGAAAATGGCGGAGCTTTGCGGCTGCGGGGAAAATACGGGGGCAATAGAAATAGGTCCCGGCGCGGGCGTGCTTACAAATGAACTGGCAAAAAAGGCTTATAAGGTCGTTGCCGTTGAACTTGATAAAAGACTTCTTCCGGTGCTTTCGGAAACCCTGTGCGACCATGATAATATAAAGGTCATCAGCGGTGATGCTATGAAGCTTGATCTGAAAAGGCTCATCGAGGAGGAATTCGGTAACGGAGATGTGGTAGTCTGTGCGAATCTGCCGTACTATATAACCTCTCCCATGATAATGAAGCTGCTTGAGGAAAAGCTTCCCATAAGCTCGCTTACCGTTATGGTGCAGAAGGAGGCTGCCGACAGGATATGCGCTCAACCGGGTACAAGAGAATCGGGCGCTATAAGTGCCGCGGTGCATTATTACAGCTCACCTGAGCTTTTGTTCAAGGTGTCAAAGGGAAGCTTTCTGCCTGCGCCGAAGGTCGATTCGGCTGTTATAAAGCTGAATATACTGAAAGAACCGCCGGTAAGCCTGAATGATGAAAAAAGCTTTTTCCGCGTGGTAAAGGCAGCCTTTTCACAGAGAAGAAAAACTCTTTCAAATTCGCTCAGCTCCGGCTTGTCAATGCCGAAAAGCAGCGCTGCAGAACTGCTTGCGGGGGCGGGTATTCCGGCTAATGCAAGAGCTGAGGAAATGACTATGGAACAGTTTGCAAAAATCGCTGATGCTTTGACTCAAGCTTGATTTGATGTATACATAATATCTTGTTTGTGATAAAATAATATCAGCCATACCGTATGTGTCATGGTATGGCTGATATTTTGCTTCAATTGCAGTCAGTTGTCATTTTCAGCACTGTGATGAGGAAGCTCCGAATTTCATTTTTACTGAACTGAGCTTGTTCTGAGGCGCCTGCTCGGTCTGATACCAGCCCTTCTGCTCCATATGGCTGTAAAGCTGTTCCTGAAGCTCCAGCGCGGTGCTGAGTGATGATGTGAAGGCGCGGTGTACATCGGGGCTTGAGGATTCTATTGCACCGTGAAGGTACAGGTCACAGACTCCCTTTTCAAGCAAAAGAAGATTTTCCATAAGATCTCTGTCGTTCATATGCCTGTCCTCCTGTCAAAGCAAATGGTAAAAGCTCTGGAATACTGATTCGTGCTTGCTGCGTATGCGCTGGGCAAACTCCTTTAGCTCACTGTCCTGAAGGCTGTTGGCTGTTTCGCAAAGCTGTGTGCGGAGATATTTCTCGTGTCCGAGAGCGTCCTCTACATACAGAAGTTCTTTTTCTGTCATATCTGTCTGCCTCCTGTTTATTTGCGGTACGGGGGTTTTGGAAATGTACCGCTTCGATATTAGTATGGACGGCAAAAATAATATTATTCGGTTTTATGGAGGGAAAAAATGTTAAAGAAAACATCAGCTTTTCTTTTAAGCCTTATTATTTTTCTGTTTAACGGAGCTGTATGCCTTGCCGTATCTGAGGATGCCGGGGTAACACTTTCGGCAAAGGAAAAGAACGGTAAAAAGGGCTTCTATGTTACAGTCGATATCACAAGCGAAGGCAGTATCGGCGCGGCAGATATTTCTGTCGGCTTTGATAAAGAGGCATTGAGTCTTAAAGCTGTCGATACGGTCAATAAGCTTGAGGGTGACAGGACAGATGATTCTCTCACCGATAATGGCGCAAGGATAATATACATAACAAGGAACGAAAATGTACATACTATATCATTAAAGCTTAATTTTGATTATCTTTCGGATAGAAGCAGTTATTTTGTTTCCTGCGGCATAAATGAAATACTTGCTTCTGACGGCTCACGGCTGAAAGCCGGAGAACCGGCAGTTATCAGTATTTCTCGTGAGAAAAATGAAACAAGAGTTATTTCTGAGGACAGCAGAAAAATTGAACTGCCTGAACAGGAAGCCTCACAAAAAAGTGTGCCTGTTCTTCAAAGCTCATTTTCGACTAAAATATCAGTTCCCGCGGAGGTATCTGAAACAGAGAAAAGTGAGAATAATGAAGAAACTGAGATAATGGATATCGTAAACCGAAATGAAGAGGCGGGTAATGAAAAACAGCTCCTTATTATCGGCGCGGGTGTCCTTATCTCCTTCGGAATTGTCGGAACGGCTCTTGTTTTGCGTAAGAAAAATGATAAAAAATAGTATATACTGTATTTATTGAATTATACATAAAAAAGCCCGAAGGCATTTCGCTTTCGGGCATTATCATCTTTAAAGATATTTATGGACAGCTTCAAGTATTCTTTCCTGTTCGGCAAGCGCGCCCTTGCCCTTGGTTCCGCAGGCAAGCATGGCTTCACGAGGTTCAACAATTTCAAAGCCGTATTCTTTGAGGGTGCGTATGTTTTTCTGAGTGACGGGATTTTCATACATATTGGTGTTCATTGCGGGGCATACTATTACGGGAGTATCCTTTACCGCCAGCATTACGGAGGTGAGCATATCATCAGCTATACCGCAGGCAAGCTTTGCTATTATATCAGCCGACGCGGGAGCAATAAGCACAAGGTCAGCCTTTGATGCAAGAGCAATATGGGCTACCTGTGACGGTTCATCAAGCTCGAACATATCGGTATATACCTTGTTTTTTGTAAGCGTCTGGAGGGTAAGGGGAGTGATGAATCGTTCCGCTGCCCTCGTCATTACGGTATATACGCTGCTGCCCTCCTTTGTGAGCGCATTGGCAATATCGGCAGCCTTATATGCCGATATGCTGCCTGTTATTCCTAATACAATGTTTTTCATTCTTATTCTCCTTTCAGCAGTACGGATGCTATTCCTTCTGCTATAGCCTGTTTTCCTATAAATTCATTTTCATTTCCGCTGCTGTCTATCAGATAGCCTGTATGTTTTCCTGCTTCTACCGTGGAATAATCATTTGCAAGAACATAGCTGCAGCCGTTCTTTCTGAGTAGAATTAATGCGGTATTGATAAGTTCTTCATGGCTTACATTATCTAATAGCTTGAAGCCCACTATCACCGCTTCGGGAAGAAGACTGCGGAATAACGGTATTATTTTTGGTGTCGGTTCTAACAGTATGACGGGCGAATTCAGCTTTGAGGGCAGTTTGTTGTATTTTTTGTTCAGGTCTTCCCTGTCAAAAAGCTTCAGAAGCTCCTCTTCATTCAGATCGGTATTTGCAAGAGCAGATGCTTCGACAACGGAACGCACACGATAATCACTTACTGCCATACTGTGTATTACTATATCTATATGCTCCTTGCTGCAAAGCTCCTTTACAGTTTTTTCAAGGTCATCGGTTGAGCGTATGGGGCAGAGAACAGCCTTTTCCGTTTTCGGAAGACAGGCGTTGGCTGCGTGGACATAGAATATCCTGTCCGTATCCTCATATTCTGAAAATGCATCGGCGATCAGACTGCCGAGCTTTCCTGTTCCCGTATTTGTTATGCTTCTTACGCGGTCGATCGGTTCAAGTGTTCCTCCTGCCGTTATAAGTATTGTCTTTGACATGAGCCATACCTCCATTCATTACAAACGATAACACAAAAAACGGCTTATGTCAATCGGAATAACAATGAACAATTTGTGGTATTAATTTAATTTTTTAATTAGTTTTGTGATAGATATTGAAAAATGTTGG
>CACXDV010000102.1 GCA_902766585.1 uncultured Ruminococcus sp. | reverse complement strand
TAAAATAATCATCAGAAATATTTATATCGGTAAAAACCTCAATATCAGGCTTCCATTTTATTTTCGTTCCGGTCTTTTTGCCCTTCCATTCCTCACGCTTAAGACCGCCCACGTTCTCTCCGTGTTCAAAATGAAGGGTAAACTCTGTTCCGTCACGATGTATAACTACATCCATGTATTCAGACGAATACTGTGTCGAGCAAAGACCGAGACCGTTCAGTCCCAATGAAAACTCATAGTTCTCAGCCTCGTTATTATTATACTTGCCTCCTGCATACAGCGCGCAGAAAACCAGCTCCCAGTTATAGCATTCCTCGTTTTTATTGTAATCAACAGGAATACCTCTGCCGAAATCCTCAATTTCTATTGAACCGTCGGCATAATGGGTTATGATTATCTCCTTGCCATAGCCCTCTCTCGCTTCATCTATGGAGTTTGAAAGTATCTCAAAGGCAGAGTGCTGACAGCCCTCGATACCATCCGAGCCGAATATTACGGCAGGACGCTTTCTGACTCTGTCCGCACCCTTAAGTGATGTTATACTTTCATTGCCATAGGTCTGCATTTCCTCTTTTTTTGCCAAACCTTTTTCCCCTCTTTACATTATTTCATTCGTCATGGCGTATTATGCCCATATCGCCGAAGCTTATCTGCCTGATATTATCAAGACCTTCCGGAGAAGCAGAATTATCATTTCCCTCTCCCTCACGATTGATAAAATCAAGTCCCGTTGCTGTGGATGAATCTGAACCTGCGCCCTTGTTATTGATAAAATCAAGTCCGGTAACACCATGCTCCTTTTCCTCAGACGGATCATGCTCCACTTTTTTAATAAAATCAAAGCTCTGTGCAGAAACAGGTTCTTCCTGTACGGGCTTTTTATTGAAATCAAGTCCTGTAACTCTGATTTCCTCCTTGTCATTATTATCTAAATTTTTGATTTTGTCAAGTCCCTGAATGTCCATATTCGATTCTCCTTTCAATTTTTTTATCCGCGCAGCTCCTTGATTTTGTCACGAAGGTAGGCTGCGTGTTCAAATTCAAGCAGCTTTGCAGCCGCTTTCATTTCCTTTGTAAGCTGCTCAATAAGCTTTTCACGTTCCGCCCTGCTGAGCTTTGGCTTATTCTTTAGCTTCTCCTCTGTTTTTGAGGATATTTCTATTATATCATTTACCTTCTTGATAATTGTCTGAGGAACAATGCCATGCTCCTCGTTATATCTCATCTGAATACCTCTGCGGCGCTCTGTTTCGGTTATTGCCCTTTCCATTGATTCGGTCACGCTGTCGGCATACATTATTACCTTTCCTTCGGCGTTTCTTGCGGCTCTGCCTATTATCTGGATAAGCGACCTTTCGCTCCTTAGAAAGCCCTCCTTATCCGCATCAAGTATAGCTACAAGCGATACCTCAGGTATATCAAGTCCCTCTCTCAAAAGATTGATACCTACAAGAACATCAAATTCTCCAAGACGAAGATCCCTGATTATCTCCATTCTCTCTACAGTTTCAATATCATGGTGCATATATCTGACCTTTATTCCCATTTTGATAAGATAATCGGTAAGATCCTCAGCCATTTTCTTTGTCATTGTCGTTACAAGGACACGCTGATTTTTCTCTGTTCTCATATTTATCTCGGAAATGAGATCGTCAATCTGCCCTTCAACAGGACGCACACTGATCTCAGGATCAAGAAGTCCCGTCGGCCGTATCACCTGCTCTGCTACTACTGCACTTTTTGAAAGCTCCAGATCTCCGGGAGTTGCGCTGACAAAAACTGCCTGATTGATCCTGCTGTAAAATTCGTCAAAATTCAGGGGACGGTTATCATATGCAGAGGGAAGTCTGAATCCGTATTTTACAAGATTTTCCTTTCTTCCCCTGTCACCGCCGTACATTCCCCTGACCTGCGGGAGCATTACATGGGATTCATCGACAAACAAAATATAATCCTCCGGAAAATAGCTCAGAAGCGTATAAGGCTCAGAACCCGGTTCCCTTCCGGACAAAACACGGGAATAATTCTCTATTCCCTTACAGAAGCCTATCTCTCTGAGCATCTCTATATCATATCTTGTTCTCTGCTCTATACGCTGTGCCTCGATAAGCTTTCCGCCGGCTTTGAAGTATTCGATCCTTTCCTTAAGCTCGGCTTCTATCTCCTTAACGGCTGCTTCTATCTTATCACGGGGAACAATATAGTGAGATGCAGGATATATTGCCGCATGACGCAATTCGGCGCGCACCTCGCCCGTTACCGGATTTATCTCGGTTATCCTGTCTATCTCATCTCCGAAAAATTCTACCCTGATAATTTGTTCTGACGAATATGCGGGAAATATCTCTACAACATCTCCCCTTACTCTGAATCTGTTTCTCGAAAGGTCGATATCGTTGCGTTCGTACTGTATCTCAACAAGCTTTTTGAGCAGTTCGTCGCGTGATTTTTCCATACC
>CACXDV010000101.1 GCA_902766585.1 uncultured Ruminococcus sp. | reverse complement strand
GGTTCCTTTACAACAATGATAATTGATCTGTCCCTGTTTTCGTCTGAGCAGACAGGACATATGTCCTTATCTGTAAAATTGCAGCATACCTTACAGAAATGTATTTTCTTGCGGGCATCAACTACAGTATTGGCAAACTTTTCAGCTTCCGATACAGGTAAGGACAGCATATAATATGCAAGCCTCTCAGCCGATTTATGACCTATTCCGGGAAGACGTTCAAACTGTTCGATCAGCCGTTCCAATGAAGGAACATTATATCCATACATGATCAGAACAAGCCGGGAACATTAAGTCCGCCTGAGATCTTATCCATTGTTTCAGACTTCTCTTCCCTTGCCTGACGAATTGCTTCGTTAACCGCTGCAATAACAAGCTCTGAAAGAGTTTCGATATCCTCAGGATCAACTACATCCTTGCTTATCTCTATTGACTGAACCTCAAGGCTTCCTTTAACAACAGCCTTTACTACTCCGCCGCCAGCCTGTGCTGTATATTCCTTTTCCTCAAGCTCCTTGCTTGCAGCATCCATTTCCTCCTGCATCTTCTGAGCCTGACGCGCAAGCTGCTGGATATTTGTATTTCCTCCGCCATTGCTGTAGCCCTTGGGTAATCTCGCTTTCATTTTCTTTTCCTCCAATAATTTTTGATTTTATTTCTTATCATCAACAGGTATCCCTGCTGTTTTCAGATCCTTTACAAATTCGGAAAGAGGATCATCCTCAGCCTTTTTTTCATCAGGATAAGAATATCTTCCTAAATTGTAATTTTGTCCTGTTATCAATTTGATCGCATCGCGTACCTGTGCCCTGAGACGATCATTGCTCCTCAGCAAATCAAAGCAGATATTATTCTGAGAATCAACAAGGACATATCTGCCTGAAATATAAGCATTGCTTCCGTCAAAGCTTGTACCGACGATCTTTGAATGTTTCTTTATCTCCTCAACGACCTCAGGCCACTGTGTCATCGGAGACGCCTCTCTCCTGAGCTGCTCCATCATATTATAATCCGGACGGGAAACAGGAGGAGGAACAGGTGCAGACGCTGTTTTAGATGACACCCTTTCACGCGGGATATCTCTAAGATCAACCAATGCCTTTTCGATCCTTGCAACACGCTGTGAAAGTTCGGGATCAAGCTTTGGTTCGATATCCGGAGAACAGAGTCTGACTGCTGTCATTTCCATTTCAATTCGGCGGTTTGAACCGCGAAGCATACTTTCATGCGCTTCATTCAAAACATCTATTATTCTGACTATATCTCCCAGCGGAATTGCTAAAGCCTGATCTGTGGAACGATTATAGTCTTCATCAGACATTACAAGTATATCACGGGGCTTCTTTATCGTCTTGATTAGCATCAGTTCTCTGTAATGCTCTATAAGCTCCTCACAAAGCCTTGCCATATCCTTTGAATCACTGTACAGCTTATCTATCAGAACTATTGCAGCGGCGCTGTCCTTATTTGTGAAAGCCTCTGTCATTGAAAACAGATGTCCTTTATCAGCAAGTCCTGCCGTTTCTCTGACTGTATCCTCGGTAATATGCTCTCCCTTTCCCATGCACTGATCAAGGAGCGATAAAGCATCTCGCATAGCACCGTCGGCAATACCGGCTATCAATAATGCCGCGTTATCATCTATTTCCACCTTTTCATTTTCGCATACAAGCTTTAACCTTCGTGCGATATCCGAAGGCGGAATCCTATGAAAATCAAAACGCTGACATCGTGACAGTATAGTAGACGGAAGCTTATGAACCTCTGTAGTTGCAAGTATAAACAATACATGGGGAGGCGGTTCTTCCAAGGTCTTCAAAAGCGCATTGAAGGCTCCTATAGAAAGCATATGCACCTCGTCAATGATATATACTCTGTACTTTGCTGCTGCCGGAGTAAATGAAGCCTCTTCCCTCAATGTACGGATATCATCTACGCCATTATTGCTTGCAGCATCTATCTCAACTACATCAAGAACAGTTCCTTCATCAATTCCCCTGCATATTTCACATTCACCGCACGGATCACCGTTCTGAGGATCAAGACAGTTTACTGCCTTAGAAAGTATCTTTGAACAGGTAGTCTTTCCTGTGCCTCGTGAGCCTGTGAAAAGATAAGCGTGAGCCAGACGGTCGGTGCGGATCTCATTCTTCAGGGTTTCGGTAACATGAGGCTGTCCGATCACATCAGCAAAAAATCTCGGACGATATTTTCTGTATAATACGCGATACACCCTCTGTCACCCCTTTCTGATTTACACAAAAAAACAAGACAGACCGCTCAGCGCGTCACACGCTTGGAGATACGGGCGAACAGACTGACTGTATCGCACAAAGATACACGCTTAATGCTGCTCGGTTCCCCGCCTGACATGGTTCACGGCGCTCTGTCGTACAGCGCCTGCCCGCCCGCATCTCCAAAAGTATGAATCTGTCTTGCTTTATTCCATTACCATTGGCAACACTGTAATTATACTATATCCGTTTAAAAAAATCAATAACTTTTTTCAAAAAATAATTATACACCTGTTCATTTTTTCGTATATAATATAAACTTTTCTCAAAAAGGACTTGTATTTATCCCAAGTATTCTTGTATAATATAATGAGATGAAAACAGGAGGTCTGTTTATGGATTGGGAATTCCGGATACTGAACTTCATTCAGAATAATATTAAAAATGATTTTTTTGACATCATTATTCCGCTGACATCACCAATATATTTTCTCGGAGCAATTATTGCTCTGACTATCATTATTACCTTTTGCTTTAAAAAGACACGCGATTTTTCAAAAACGCTTATGCTTTCTCTTGCAATAGGTTATGTGAACTGCAATCTGATTTTTAAGCTCGTTATCGGACGGCTTCGTCCCTACCAACTCAATTCTTCCTTTCAGCTTCTTGTAAGACCGGAATCGGATACTTCATTCCCGTCAGGCCATACCTTCTTTGCTTTCACCTTTGCTACCGTCTGCTTTCTTTATGACAAGCGTCTTGGAATAGTAATGTATATTTTCGCTGCAGCAATGGCATTTTCACGGCTTTATCTCTATGTTCATTTTCCGACTGATGTTATTTTCGGAGCCTTTCTCGGAATCATAAACGCAGCGGGTATTTACTATCTTGAAAAAGCAATTTTAAAAAAGAATAATGAGCAAAAGCTTGATTCAAAAGATGATAATTAAAATCAAATGCCGCATGAGACATTATGTGACTCATGCGGCAGTTTTTTATGTATTCTTATCTACCTGATGAAAGGTTTTAAGATTACCTGTTTTCTGGCTTCTCTTTGAAAGCTCATCCATTACCTCGTCAACAGTGATTCCCTGCTGAGCCATCATTACAAAAAGATGATAGATAAGGTCTGAGATTTCAAGAACAGTTTCCTTATTGTCACCGTTCTTTGCTGCAATGATCGTTTCGCTGCATTCCTCGCCTACCTTTTTAAGGATCTTATCAAGCCCCTTTTCAAAAAGATAACAGGTATATGAACCCTCCTGCTTCTCTTCCTTTCTGCTCAGAATCGTTTCATAAAGAGCATAAAGCTCATTCTGATTATCCATTATGATATTCCTCCCAAATATTATTGAAAAAGCATGAATGACTTCCCGTATGACACGCCGGGCCTGTCTGATCAACTATTAATAACAGAGTATCCTTATCGCAGTCTCCCTTGATATCAATTACCTTCTGAAGATGACCGGAGGTCGCGCCCTTGTTCCACAGTTCCTGTCTTGAACGGCTCCAGAACCATGTATACCCCGTCTCAAAGGTCTTTCTCATGGATTCTCTGTTCATATATGCAAGCATAAGAACCTGACCTGTTGTCTTTTCCTGAACAATTGCAGGAAGAAGATCAGCTTTCTGAAAATAATCCTCAATAAAATCAAAATTATCCATCAAAGATTTGCTCCTTTTCCGTTATGCTTTGCCATATGAGCAACCTCAATAGCCTGCGCCAAATCAAGCGAACCGCTGTAAATCGCCTTTCCGCAGATTGCTCCGTAAATATCAAGATCGGTAAGATTTATGATATCCTTAAGAGTCGCAACTCCGCCTGACGCTACTATCTTACATTTTACAGATGATTTAAGTTCATCAAGCATCGTAAGATTAGGTCCGCTGAGCATACCGTCCTTTGAAATATCAGTAAAAATTATGTACTGAACACCAATTGCTTCCATTTCCTTAGCAAGATCAATAAAGTTGATCTCTGATGTATCAGTCCATCCGTCTGCTGAAACAAAACCGTTTTTTGCATCAATGCCAACTGCTATTTTTTCAGCATATTTTTTTACTGCTTCCTTTACAAAATCAGGATTCTTTATTGCAGCAGAACCAAGAATAACTCTGTCTATTCCATTTTCAAGATAATACTCGACAGAATCCATTGTACGAATACCGCCGCCAACTTCAATTTTTATACTGCAGTTCTTTCTTACTTCAAGAATAGCATCTGAATTTATCCTTTTGCCGTCCTTTGCGCCATCAAGGTCAACCATGTGCATGAATTTTGCGCCTGCTGCTTCAAAGCTTTTTGCTGTGTCAAGAATGTTTTCCGCAACCTTTTCGGCAGTGGAATAATCACCCTTCTTAAGTCTGACACAAGTGCCGTCTATTATATCTATTGCGGGTAAAACTAACATATATATCTACCTTCCATAAAAGATTCATTTTTGTTATCAGTTAAATTACAATACGCCCTTTGTAGAAAGCGGCTTATCTGAGAACGTCGGCTGAACCGCTGCTTTTAAAGCATGAGCCAGCGCCTTATAAAGTGCCTCTGTCATATGATGCGAATTTTTTCCGTACATACAGGAAAGATGAAGTGTTATGCCTGCATTCACTGCAAGCGCTCTCATAAACTCCTCTGTCATACAGGTATCATATCCGCCGATCTTTTCTTCGGGAAATGAAGCATCAAACACAAGATAAGGTCTTTCGCTTATATCCAATGAGCAAAAACCAAGCGCTTCGTCCATCGGTATATAAAAGGTTCCGAAACGGGCAATTCCTGCTTTATCACCTAATGCTTCTCTGAGAGCTTTTCCGAGTACAATGCCTGTATCCTCAATGGTATGATGACAATCTACTTCCAAATCGCCCTTAACATGAAGCTTTAGTCCAAAGCCCCCGTGAACGGCAAAGGCATTCAGCATATGGTCAAAAAAACCTATGCCTGTATTGATCTGCACCTCGCCGCCATCAAGCGAAAGCTCAAGGTCTATGCTTGTTTCCCTTGTATCTCTGA
Source organism: uncultured Ruminococcus sp. (assembly GCA_902766585.1). Lineage (GTDB taxonomy): Bacteria > Bacillota > Clostridia > Oscillospirales > Acutalibacteraceae > UBA1213. The sequence goes on along the minus strand of CACXDV010000101.1, from coordinate 364 downwards.
TGATATGAGCTGTGCGCATACTATCTGCCTCCTTCGTATTGTGTAGAAATAGTATAGACTATTTTGCAGGGTTTGTAAATACATAATAACAAAAACTTAATCTTTTTTAGAAAATATACACACTGTTATTTTTTTAACGATTTCTTTTTAGTATGTTTTTTATAATATACTGCTCTAATTGTACCAATAAAGCTGTATTTTCCTCTTCTGAACCGCTTGTTATGCGAAGCGCGTCATATTTCCCGAAATAACGGACAGCTATTGAATTCTCTAAAAGATAATCAAAAATGTCCTTAGCCTTATCCGTTTCAACAAATACAAAATTCGCATTTGACGAATATATTTTAAACGGCAGGCTGTAATT
>CACXDV010000100.1 GCA_902766585.1 uncultured Ruminococcus sp. | reverse complement strand
CCGTTGGGGATAAATGCGCCGAAGCTTTGACCGCCTGCGCCGTGACAGACAACCTTAAAGGTATCCTCTGAAAGAGTATCACCGAATTTTTTAGTGATCTCGGAACCGAAAGCAGTACCAAGAGAACGGTCTGTATTTTTGACATTTATTTCAATTGTCTTAGGCGTACCCTTTTTGAAGGCAGACTTGAATTTTTCTTCAAGTTCTTTTTCATCTATTGTTTCAGAAAGACGGAAATCATAGCCGGCTTTTTCATTATATGACACAGCTTCATAAAGCCTGTATCCGAGAATACCTGAAAGATCAATTCTGCATTCTCTTTCGCTGAGACCGTCTTTGACCTTAAGCAGATCGGTCCTGCCGACAAGCTCATCAAGTGAGCGCACACCGAGCTTTGACATATATTCTCTCAGTTCCTCGGCAATAAACATCATAAAGTTGACAACATATTCAGGCTTGCCCAAAAACTTCTTTCTAAGCTCAGGATTCTGAGTTGCAACGCCGAAGGGACAGGTATCAAGATTACATACTCTCATCATAGCACAGCCAAGGGTTACGAGCGGAGCTGTAGCAAAGCCGAATTCCTCTGCGCCAAGAATTGCAGCTACAGCGACATCTCTGCCGGTCATAAGCTTACCGTCTGTTTCGATAACGACTTTATTTCTGAGACCGTTCATCATAAGTGTCTGATGAGCCTCAGCAAGACCAAGCTCCCAAGGAAGTCCCGCATTATGTATGGAGCTTCCGGGTGCTGCGCCTGTTCCGCCGTCATAGCCGGAAATGAGAATAACGCCTGCGCCTGCTTTAGCAACACCGGCTGCAACTGTACCGACTCCGCATTCTGAAACCAGCTTTACGGAAATACGGGCATTCTTATTAGCATTTTTCAGATCATAGATAAGCTGCGCAAGATCCTCTATAGAATAGATATCATGGTGAGGAGGAGGGGATATAAGTGAAACGCCGGGAGTTGAGTGACGTGTTTTAGCGATCCAGGGATAAACCTTTTTGCCGGGGAGGTGACCGCCTTCACCGGGCTTTGCACCCTGAGCCATTTTTATCTGTATTTCATCAGCGCTGTTAAGATATTTAGAAGTAACTCCGAATCTGCCTGATGCTACCTGCTTGATAGCGGAACAGCGGTTTTCGCTTGTGCCCTTTGTAAGCAGTCTTTCATCGCTTTCGCCGCCCTCGCCGGAATTTGATTTACCATGCAGTCTGTTCATGGCAATTGCAAGAGCCTCATGTGCTTCCTCGGAAATAGAACCATATGACATAGCTCCTGTTTTAAAGCGCTTAACGATAGACTCAGCGCTTTCCACCTCTTCAAGCGGAACGGGGTTTTCGGCATAATTGAAATCAAATAAGCCTCTTATGTTCATAGTACCCATTTCATCGGTTATCATATGGGAATAGCTTTTGAACAGCTCATAATTACCCGTTCTTGCTGCCATTTGCAGGGTATGGATAGTTTTTGGATTATAAAGATGCTCTTCTCTGCCGCTTCTGAATTTATGCTCGCCGCGTGAAAAAAGCTCAGTAGTTGTTTCAAGGCTGAGGGGATCAAATGCCTCTGTGTGCAGTCTGTCAACATTTTCTTCGATATCCTTAAGGGTAATACCTCCGATACGGCTTACTGTGCCGGTAAAGTATTCATCAATTACATCCTTGCCTATGCCGATAGCTTCAAAAATCTGAGAGCCCTGATAGGACTGTATTGTAGAAATACCCATTTTTGATGCGATCTTAACTATACCGTGGAGGATAGCGTTATTATAATCGTCCACAGCGGCATAATAATCCTTGTCGAGAAGATCCTCATGGATAAGCTCATGTATCGTTTCCTGAGCAAGATAAGGATTGACTGCACTTGCTCCGTAGCCGAGCAGAGTTGCAAAGTGATGAACGGTTCTCGGCTCACCGCTTTCGAGAATAACAGCGAGTGAGGTTCTTCTTTTTGTTACGACAAGATGTCTGTGAAGTGCAGATACGGCAAGAAGTGAGGGGATAGCAAGATGATTTTCGTCTACGCCTCTGTCGGAGAGTATAAGGATATTTGCGCCCTCGTTATATGCCTTGTCTGCCTCAAGATAAAGACGGCTGATAGCCTTTGAAAGCCTTGTATTTTTATAATAAAGGATCGGGATAACAGCAACCTTGAAGCCGCTGACCTTCATGTTTTTGAGCTTAAGGATATCGGTAGAGGTGAGAATAGGATTATGCACCTTGATTACCTTACAGTTTTCAGGACGTTCTTCAAGAATATTTCCGTCTTCTCCGATATATACTGTTGTAGAGGTAACTATTTCCTCGCGTATCGCATCAATAGGTGGATTTGTTACCTGAGCAAAAAGCTGCTTGAAGTAATTGAAAAGCGGCTGAGGCTGTTTTGAAAGAACGGCAATAGGAGTATCGATACCCATAGAGGTGATAGGCTCGCTGCCGTTCTGAGCCATAGGAAGAATATCCTTCATTATTTCCTCATAGGTATAGCCGAAAGCCTTCTGAAGCTTTTTCCTTTCATCTCCATGATGCTCCTCAACTCTGACATTGGGGATCCTCAGTTCTCTGAGCTTTACAAGATTGCTGTCGAGCCATTCACCATAGGGCTGACGGGAAGCATAGTATTCCTTCAGCTCATCATCATCTATAACTCTGCCCTTAACGGTATCTACAAGAAGCATTTTACCGGGGCGGAGTCTTTCCTTTGTAACGATATTCTCAGCGGGTATTGGCAGAGCGCCGACCTCTGAGGAAAGAATAAGGTTACCGTCATCGGTTATATAGTATCTTGAAGGACGCAGACCGTTTCTGTCGAGGACAGCGCCCATGATATCGCCGTCGGAGAAAAGAATTGATGCAGGACCGTCCCATGGCTCCATCATTGTTGCATAATACTGATAAAAGTCTCTTTTTTTGCGGCTCATGGTATGATTTCTGTCCCATGGCTCCGGAATTGTTATCATAACTGCAAGAGGGAGATCCATACCGCTCATTACAAGAAATTCAAGTGTATTATCAAGCATGGCTGAATCTGAGCCTTCTGTATTTACAACAGGAATAACCTTTTCAAGATCGCCTTTAAGATGTTCGCTTCTCATAGTTTCTTCTCTTGCAAGCATTTTATCGGCATTTCCCTTTATAGTGTTTATTTCGCCGTTATGTACGATCATACGGTTGGGATGAGCTCTCTGCCAGCTCGGATTTGTATTGGTAGAAAATCTTGAATGAACCATTGCGATAGCCGATTCAAAATCCTCATCCTGAAGATCGAGGAAGAACCTTCTGAGATCGCCGACAAGGAACATTCCTTTATATACTATTGTTCTGCTTGAAAGTGATACAACATAAGTATCCTCATTACTTTGTTCAAATTCTCTTCTTGCAACATAAAGTCTGCGGTCGAAGTCAAGACCTTTTTTTATGCCTTCCGGCTTTCTGATAAAGCACTGCTGGATATCAGGCATACAATCAAGAGCTCTTTGACCTATTACTGAGGTATTGCTCGGAACCCTTCTCCAGCCGAGAACATCAAGACCTTCCTTTTCTGCAATGATCTCAAACATCTTTTTTGCCTGATTTCTGTGCAGCTCATTCTGAGGAAAGAAGAACATTCCCACGCCGTATTCTCTTTCGCCGCCGATATCTATACCGATCTCATCAGCTGCCTTTTTAAAGAATTTATGTGATATCTGTACCAGAATGCCCACGCCGTCTCCCGTTTTGCCTTCGGCATCCTTGCCTGCGCGGTGTTCGAGAGTCTCAACGATCGTAAGTGCATCGGCAACGGTTTTGTGTGACTTAATTCCTTTAATGTTTACCACGGCTCCTATACCGCAGTTATCGTGCTCGAATGACGGATCATAAAGGCTTTGCTTGCTCCTTGTCATAATGATCTTCCTTTCCTTTATTTCATATTGACAGTGCCTATTATAAATCTGAAATGAAGGATTGTCAAGAGAAATTTGCATATTTTTATAGTTTTGTTTCAAAATATGCAGATTTTATTCTAAAAAAGCATGGTATAAAGCAAAATTTGCAAGAAAAATAAAAAAAGTTGCAAAAAGGTATTGACAAATGAAATCGTATGGTTTATAATCCAATCATCGACAGCAAAGGCGCTGTAAGCAAAGCGAAGAGATCCGCTGCTGCAGGTTGGTAAGACCTGCTTCAGTCCCGGATATCGCGCAGGCTTACGGCGCCTTTTCGCATATCGAAATCAAAATAGGAAAGACAGGAGAGATCACACTATGGCAAATGTAACAGAACTTTTCGGCAGCATGGTATTTGATGACAGAAAGATGCAAGAGCGTCTTCCGCGCACTACCTATAAGTCACTCAAAAAGACCGTTAAGAACGGCGAGCCACTGGATATCAGCGTTGCCAATGCCGTAGCAAATGCAATGAAGGATTGGGCAGTAGAGATGGGATGTACCCATTATACACACTGGTTCCAGCCGATGACAGGAGTAACAGCTGAAAAGCATGACAGCTTTATTTATCCGACCGATGACGGAAGGATCATTATGGAGTTTTCAGGCAAGGAACTTATTAAGGGCGAGCCTGATGCATCGAGCTTCCCTTCAGGCGGAATCCGCGCTACCTTCGAGGCAAGAGGCTATACAACATGGGATCCCACCTCACCGGCATTTATCCGTGACAAAACATTATATATTCCCACAGCCTTCTGTTCATACACAGGAGAGGTGCTTGATAAAAAGACACCGCTTCTTCGTTCAATGGAGAGACTCAGCGATGTAGCCGTACAGGTACTCCACCTTCTCGGCAAGAATGATGTAACGAGAGTTACAACGACAGTAGGTCCTGAGCAGGAATATTTTCTTATAGATAAAACAATGTATGACAAGCGTCCCGATCTTATCTATACCGGAAGAACACTTTTCGGAGCGCCCGCACCAAAGGGACAGGAGCTTGAGGATCATTATTTTGGTTCGATCAAAACAAGAGTATCAGCATTTATGAATGACCTTGACGAAGAGCTTTGGAAGTTAGGCGTTTTCGCAAAGACAAAGCATAACGAGGTCGCACCCTCACAGCATGAGCTTGCACCTATCTTTGAGACCTCAAATATTGCAACAGACCATAATGAGCTTACAATGGAGGTTATGAAGAAGGTTGCAGAAAAGCATGGTCTTGTATGCCTGCTGCATGAAAAGCCGTTTGCAGGAGTGAACGGATCAGGCAAGCATAATAACTGGTCTATCTCCACCAATACGGGAGAGAACCTTCTTGATCCGGGCAAATCACCCGAAACAAATCTTCAGTTCCAGCTCATTCTTGCAGCAGTAGTTAAGGCTGTGCATGAATATCAGGATCTGCTTCGTCTTACAGTTGCTTCCGCAGGAAATGACCACAGACTCGGAGCAAATGAAGCACCTCCGGCTATCATTTCAATGTATCTGGGAGATGACCTCGGCGCGCTGGTAGAATCAATTGTTAACGGTACAGAATACAAGCGCAGCGATGGTTCTGATATGCTTACAAAGGTTAATGTGCTTCCCGATTTCAAGAAGGATTCCTCAGACAGAAACCGCACATCACCCTTTGCATTTACAGGAAATAAATTTGAATTCAGAGCGCTTGGTTCCTCACTCAATATTGCATGTCCTAACTATATGCTCAATACGATCGTTGCAGAGGAGCTTTCCGAGTTCTATGAAGAAATGAAGGCTTCCTCAGATATTGAGAGTACTGTAAAAGAGATCGTAAGAAAGACGCTTACAGAGCATAAGAATATAATCTTCAACGGCGATAACTATTCTGACGAATGGGTAGCAGAGGCAGAGAAGAGAGGACTTTGCAACTACCGTTCACTGCCCGAGGCAATGCAGCATTATGTAGACAGGAAAAACATTGACCTGTTTGAGAAAAACGGTATCCTTAATGAAGCAGAGATCCGCGCAAGATACGAGATCGAGCTTGAGCATTACAGCAAGCAGATACGCATTGAGGCTCTTACAATGGTAGATATGGCAGAAAAGAATATCGCTCCCGCTGTTATCTCATTTGTAAAGGAAATGACAGATGCAGCTCTTGCGAAGAAGCAATTGCTGCCCGGAGCTTCCGTATTTGCTGAAACACAGCTTGTAGAGGAGCTTTCAAATGAGCTTGAAGCTTTTGTTAAGAAGACAGCAGAGCTTAAGGAGGCTGCCGCTGGGGTAAAGGCAATCTCCGATAGTCTTGAACAGGCAACCTATTGTCGTGAAAGTGTATTTGTTCTTATGAATGAGCTTCGCGCTCTCGGTGATTCAATGGAGCAGAAGACATCAGCAAAATACTGGCCCTATCCGTCATACGGAGAGCTTCTGTTCGGGGTATAAAAAAATATAAAAAGGGGTATGGGGGAGGCTGAACTCCCCCGTTATGAAAGGAAGATACAATATGGATGCGAATTTACAGACAGCAGTAACTCAGGCTGTTGAACAGTCGAATGCTTTTACGATAGCTATCTGGTATCTGATCGGCGCAGCGCTTGTATTCTTTATGCAGTGCGGATTTGCGATGGTCGAAACAGGCTTTACCAGAGCGAAGAATGCCGGTAACATTATTATGAAAAACCTGATGGATTTCTGTATCGGTACCATAATGTTCATTTTTCTCGGCTTTGGTTTAATGATGTCGGAAAATTATTTGTTCGGAGTAATAGGCGTACCGGATTTACAGATATTCACAGATTTTAACAATTTCCCATGGTCAAGCTTTGTATTCAATCTTGTATTTTGTGCAACAGCGGCAACGATAGTTTCCGGTGCCATGGCAGAAAGAACAAAGTTCATCTCCTACTGTATATACAGCGGTCTTATCAGCCTTGTGGTATATCCCATAGAGGCAGGCTGGGTATGGAACAGTCAGGGTTGGCTTGCACAGCTTGGCTTTGTTGACTTTGCAGGTTCAGCTTGTATTCATACGGTTGGCGGCGTTTCAGCAATTATAGGTGCTGCAATGGTCGGTCCCCGTATAGGCAAATATACAAAAGAGGGAAAGCCCCGCGCTATTCCCGGTCATAGCCTTACACTCGGCGCACTCGGCGTATTTATTCTCTGGTTCGGCTGGTACGGCTTTAACGGAGCAGCAGCAACTGATGTAACACAGCTTGCACAGATCTTTGCAACAACGACTGTAGCTCCTGCTGCCGCAACCTGTGCAACAATGATATATACATGGATAAAGAACGGCAAGCCTGATGTTTCAATGTCTCTTAACGGCTCACTTGCAGGACTTGTAGCAATAACGGCAGGCTGCCATACGGTAGATATACTCGGTTCT
>CACXDV010000099.1 GCA_902766585.1 uncultured Ruminococcus sp. | reverse complement strand
CAATATGACTAAAATAAATGATCTGCAGAATAATGTAAATACTCCTTTGCCTTATGATATTTTTACAAACAGCTATTATTATTCAGATGTGGTTTATAACAATAACAGGTTTGATGTTGTAAAGGGCAGGGGAAAGCTTTTCAGTCTTCCATTTGAGATAAGCTTTAAGCTTAATAATGAGGTTACTGAAAAAAGCAATACAGCAGATGACAGCATTTTTGATAAGGTATTTAATTGTCATACAAAAAACGGCAGATTTTGTGTTTCACCCTCCGGTATTTTATTATACGCTGAAACTGATAATCAAATTGAACTGCCTGATATGAGCGAATGGTATATTAAAACTAAAGACGGCAGTAAATATTATATATGCGCCGATTCCTGCTCATCCTCGGAAGGCTCTGTTAATATGACCTGTAATTATAAAAAATTCCCGAATAACAGCAAAGAAAATTTCTATGATAAAAAGCTGTATCTTATTGCACCTGATAACATTTCTGAGATTTGTCTGAATGGTTCGGTTATTACTGAATAAACATTATACCTCCGGAATATGTTTCACATGAAACATTTTCCGGAGGGCTTTTTTTTTGTTTCACATGAAACATTTTCCGGAGGGCTTATTTTTTGTTTCACATGAAACATTTTTCTATAAAACAACTGTACATTCGGACAAATTTGATTTATAATAATACTGTCGGAAAAGGACAAAGAGAGGAATGAGAAAATTGAAGTTTCTGGCAGGAGAATTTGATGTTGCGGTTATCGGTGCCGGTCATGCCGGAATAGAAGCCGGACTTGCAGCTGCAAGACTTGGATGTAAGACCGGAGTGTTTACTATTAATATGGATGCTGTGGGCAACTGTCCGTGCAATCCGTCTATAGGAGGAACAGCAAAGGGACATCTTGTAAGAGAAATTGATGCTCTCGGCGGAGAAATGGGTAAGGCTGCCGATGAATGTTTTTTGCAGAGCCGTATGCTCAACAGGGGAAAGGGACCTGCTGTACATTCACTCAGAGCACAGATAGACAGAAGAGCATACAGCGCAAGAATGAAGCATACCCTTGAGCTTCAGGAAAATCTTGAACTCAGACAGGCGGAGATATGTGACCTTACAAGAAATGAGGACGGAAGCTGGATGCTTACCACAAGGCTTGAGGCTCAATACAGGGCAAAGGCTGTTATACTTGCCACAGGCACATACCTCGGAGGTAAAATATACGTCGGAGATGTTTCTTATGAAAGCGGACCTGACGGTATGTTTCCTTCAAAATATCTGCCGGATGCGCTTGAAAGGCTTGGTATGAGTATAAGACGATTTAAAACGGGTACGCCTGCAAGAGTTCTGCGTTCAAGCATAGATTTTACCGATCTTGAAGAACAAAGCGGTGATGAACCTGTTGTGCCGTTTTCATATGATACCGATGAACCGGGTGAAAATAAGGTCAAGTGCTATGTAAGCTGGACAAATGAAAATACAAAAAAGGTCATACTTGATAATATCGGGCGCTCACCAATGTACAGCGGAAAAATAGAGGGTGTAGGGCCGAGATACTGTCCGAGTATAGAGGATAAGATAGTGCGTTTTTCGGATAAGCCGAGACACCAGCTTTTTATCGAACCGTGCGGTCTTGATACTGAGGAAATGTATATTCAGGGAATGTCATCATCCTTGCCGGAGGATGTTCAGCTTGCCTTTTATCATACAATAAAGGGACTTGAGCATTGTACGGTTATGCGTCCCGCATATGCAATAGAATACTACTGCGCCGATCCTGTTCAGATGAACAGAACACTTGAATTCAGGGATTTCCCCGGACTTTACGGTGCAGGACAGTTCAACGGAAGCTCAGGCTATGAGGAGGCTGCTGCTCAGGGACTTGTTGCCGGAGTAAATGCGGCATTGAAGATACTTGGTAAAGAGCCTCTTATGCTTGACAGGGCAAGCTCCTATATAGGTACTCTTATTGATGACCTTGTGACAAAGGGCTGTAATGATCCATACAGAATGATGACATCAAGAAGTGAATACCGTCTGATACTCCGTCAGGATAATGCCGATACAAGACTTACTCCTACCGGAAGAAGGATAGGTCTTATAAATGATGAAAGATGGGAAAAATTCAACAGAAAACAGGAGAGAATAGCTGCGGAGCTGAAAAGGGTAAGGACGACCACACTTTCTCCGACGGATGAGCTTAACGCTGTACTCAGAGCAAACAATACCTCTGAGCTTACAACTGGTATAAGACTTATTGAACTTCTTAAGCGTCCGGAGTTATCATATGCGACTCTTGAAGGTGTTGATAAAACCCGTACAGAAACAGATAACAATGTTCTTGAACAGGTCGAGATCCAGATAAAATATGACGGCTATATAAAAAGACAGCTTATCATTATCGAACAGGTGAGAAGGCTTGAGACAAAGCATTTGCCTGATGACATTGACTACAGCTCAATTGACGGACTCAGCCTTGAGGCGAGAGAAAAGTTGGGTAAGGTCAGACCTGATAATATAGGTCAGGCAAGCCGTATATCAGGAGTCAGTCCTGCGGATATTTCGGTACTGGTTATATATCTGTCCGCACTGAAAAATAAAGCAAGGGAGGAAAATGAATGATAAGTGAAATTGTTGAAGGCTGGTGCAGGGATAATGATATGTCTGTTTCCTCAGATCAGCTTTTGCAGTTTGAAAAATATGCTTCTCTGCTGAAGGAATGGAATGAAAAAATGAACCTCACTGCAATAACCGATGATGAGGGTATAGCGGTAAAGCATTTTATCGACAGTATCTCCCTTTTGAAATTTCACAGCCCTAAAAGCGGTTCAAGGCTTATTGATATAGGAACGGGTGCAGGCTTTCCCGGAGTACCTTTGAAAATTATGTGTCCCGATATAAAGCTTACCCTTTTAGACAGTCTGAATAAAAGACTGATATTTCTTGATGCGGTATGTAAGGAGCTGAATATTGAAGCTGAGCTTATTCATGCAAGGGCAGAGGAAGGCTCACGCAAAAATGAACTGAGAGAAAGCTTTGATATTGCTGTATCAAGGGCTGTTGCAAATCTTCCTGCGCTTTGCGAGTATTGTATACCGTATGTTAAAAAAGGCGGACTGTTTATTTCAATGAAGGGACCTGATGCCGGGACTGAGCTTAAACAGGCAGAAAGGGCTGTAGCTGTTCTCGGAGGTAAGGTCGGAGCAGTTGATACGCTGATACTGCCCGATGAAAGCAAAAGAACAATTATTTCCGTTTTAAAAGTAAAACAAACGCCTCCCGCATATCCGCGAAGGGGACAAAAAATAAATAAGAATCCTATTTAATGCCTTCCGCACAGAGATAATTATTTCTGTGCGGGAGTTTTTTCTTTTCAACATTTTTTAAATTATGGTGGAAAAGTATATACTGTAATCATGTTTTGTGCCGTAAAAAGTAAATTATTGGTGTGGAAAAAGTTGAAACGGTTTTCAACATTCAAAAAAATCACGGTTGAAAACCCAGATCTTATTTAATGCAAATTATTATAATATTCTTGAAAAACGGCATTATTACTATGCTTTTCAAAGTTGCACCAATTTTTTGCATGACGTATTTTGTAAAATAATGAATGTTGAAAACTATGTTGAATCAGTTGAAATCCGGTCAGTAATTTTTATTTTACAATGACATTGTATGACAAATTGAAAGGAGTTGAAATGATAGAATGATATCAGAGAGGAAGTGTTATAAAATGCTTTTTGAATTCAGAACAGACAGAAAGATCATTGATATCCCTATCATAAAGATTCGCCCGTGCAGATTCAGTGTAAGAGATGATTACCCTGTTGAAAAGATAAGGGAGCTTGCCGGAAGTATTGAGCGCAACGGTATGATCCAGCCTGTTATTGTAAGAAAGGTCACCCGTGAGGAATATGAGCTTATCGCCGGTGAAATGAGACTCAGGGCAGCAGCACTTGCCGGAATGAAAAAGATACCTTGTATCGTTAAAAAAATGAGCGATAAGCAGGCGGGAATAGATGCGCTTGAAGAAAACCTCCGCAGATATCAGATAAGCGGTTTTGAGGAAGCGGAGGTAATATATAAGCTTCTCAGCGAATACGGAGATGAGCTTATCTGTGAAGATGATGACAAGCTTAAGCTGCTTGCCTTTTCAGAAGAAGAAAGGCAGATAATGAATAAATACGGTTTTACGGAAGGTCATGCAAGGGCTCTGCTGAAAATAAGAGACTGTACTGCAAGAAAGTTTATTATAGGTGAGATCATTGAGGAAGGACTGAATGTTACACAGACCGAAGGTTATATTGAAGAATTTCTCCTTTGCCGAAAGGCTGAAAGACTGAGCCGACAGAAAAATAAGTTTGTTATAAAGAATATCAGGATATTTGAGAATACCATAAATAAGGCTATAAGCGTAATGACTAAAACCGGTCTGAGAATAATCTCGGAGAAAAGGGAAGGGGAGGAGTATTACGAATATACCGTAAGAGTGCCGAAATCAATGCTTTCTCATGTGAATAATGAGCCTCGTTCGGCTTGACTATAAATTTATATAAAACGGGAGCTTTTATGCTCCTGTTTTTTTATAAGAAAATTTAAGAAATTATGGATTTTAAGGTTTTCATTTATATAATAATTTGTTATAATAATAATGTAATGTTTCATGTGAAACAATCGCTTTTTGTCTGATAGGAAACAGACAATTATCAGGAGGAATGGAAATTGGGAAAAATAATTGCAGTAACAAATCAGAAGGGCGGAGTAGGCAAAACAACTACCGCAGTCAATGTAAGCGCAGGAATAGCAAAGCTTGGTAAAAAATGCCTTTTAGTAGACGTTGATCCACAGGGTAATGCTACAAGCGGCGTTGGAGTTGATAAGAGAACAGTCAAAAGCTCCTCATACAGCATTATGATACAAGGAGTAAAGGCTGAGGATGTAATTGTACATACAGAATTTGAAAATCTTGACATCATTCCGTCGAGTATCGAGCTGGCAGCAGCAGATATTGAGCTTGTCGATATTGAAAAGAGAGAATCAAGACTTAAAAATGCCTTGACACTTGTTAAGGCGGATTATGATTATATCTTTATCGACTGTCCGCCTTCACTCGGTCTGATAACCACAAATGCACTCTGTGCGGCAGATACTATACTTGTTCCGATACAGCCTGAATACTATGCGCTGGAGGGACTTTCCCAGCTTATGAACAGTGTTAGGATCGTTAAGAGAAGATATAACAGCTATCTTGATATCGAAGGAGTACTTCTTACAATGTATGACGGAAGACTTAATCTTACTCAGCAGGTCGTACAGGAGGTTAAGAAGTTTTTCCCGCGTAAGGTTTTCTCGGCAGTTATTCCGAGAGGCGTCAGACTGTCTGAGGCTCCCAGCTTCGGTATGCCGATAATGTATTTTGATAAAAGCTGTAAAGGCTCTGCTTCATATATGGAGCTTGCACAGGAAATAATCAATAACAATAAATGAACCGTAAACAAAAAATAATATTATAAGGAGGTAAGATAATGGCTTCAAAAAGAGGAGGTCTCGGAAAGGGACTTGACCTTATTTTTATGGAGAATGAAACTGATAACAGCGGCGGTACGGAAGTACTGAGCATAAGCGAGATCGAACCAAACCGCTCCCAGCCCAGACATGATTTTGACGAGGAGGCGCTTCAGGAATTAGCTGATTCCATAAGCCAGCATGGAGTACTTCAGCCGCTTCTTGTAAGACCTCTTGCAGACGGAGGGTATCAGCTTGTAGCAGGCGAAAGGCGCTGGCGTGCAAGCAGAATGGCAGGACTTACTGAGGTACCTGTAATTATCAGGGAAATGAGCGACTCGGAAATGATGCAGATATCTATGATAGAAAATCTGCAAAGAGAGAACCTGTCTCCCGTTGAAGAAGCTCTCGGCTATAAGGTGCTTTCCGAGGAATACGGACTTACACAGGATGAGATATCCCGTTCCGTAGGAAAAAGCCGTCCCGTTATTGCCAATGCTATGCGTTTGCTCAAGCTTCCGCAGGAGGTTCTTGATATGGTGTCGGACGGAACGATTTCCGCAGGTCATGCAAGAGCGCTTCTGGCAATTGAAAATGAGGAGCTTCTAATTTCAACAGCCCGCAGAATAAAACCCGAGGATCTCACCGTAAGAGATGTGGAAAAGTTTGCGAAAAAGGCAAATGAGGAAAAGAAAACTCCCGATGCTCCCGTACATAACAGAAAATCGTTTTTTGATGAGGTCGAGCTTGCACTTAACGAGCATCTCAGCCGTAAGGTCAAAGTAAAAAGCAATAAGGACGGCGCAAGCGGTATCCTTGAAATAGAGTTCTACAGTGAGGATGATCTGTCGGAGCTTGCAAGAAAGTTTGAATGAACGGTACAATTTTCACGTTTTTAAAACAGGGTAATAATTGGAAATAATAGTAAAATTTTCTTTTGCCCTATAGGTAAAAATAACGAAAATGTAGTATTTATTTTTCTAAAAAAGAATAATAAAATAGTTTTTTTGTTGTATAATAGCAAATTATATAAAAGAAAAAAATAAAATATGGGGAGGAAAACAGAATGATCAGTGCAGGTTTTGACGAAAAATTTGGTAAAGAAGGACTTACATTTGATGATGTACTTTTGATTCCGGGAGAGTCAAATGTTCAGCCGAAGGAAGTTGACATCAGTACGTACCTCACAAAGAAAATCAAACTTAATACTCCGCTTATGACGGCAGCTATGGATACCGTTACGGAGACAAGAATGGCAATTGCTATTGCTCGTGAGGGCGGTATAGGAATCATTCACAAGAATATGAGCATCGAGCAGCAGGCAGATGCGGTAGACAGAGTAAAAAGATCGGAAAACGGTGTCATTGTAAATCCCTTTTTTCTTACTCCCGATCGCTATGTAAATGACGCTAATAAGCTTATGGCAAAGTATAAGATCTCAGGTGTGCCGATCTGTGAAAACGGAAAGCTTGTCGGTATCATAACAAACAGAGATCTCCGTTTTATGAACGAAACGGATTACAGCCAGAGGATAGCAGATGTAATGACAAAGGAGCAGCTTGTTACAGCTCCTGTAGGAACTACACTTGAAGAGGCTCAGGCACTTCTTAAGAAGCATAAGATCGAAAAGCTTCCGCTTGTTGATGATAACGGCGTACTTAAAGGACTTATCACCATTAAGGATATCGAAAAATCAGTTCAGTATCCCAACAGCGCAAGAGATGAAAACGGCCGTCTGCTTTGCGGCGCGGCTATAGGCGGAACTCCCGACGTTCTTGAAAGAGTTGAGGAGCTTGTCAAGGCTCAGGTCGATGTGCTTGTACTTGATTCTGCACACGGTCATAACAATAACATTATCAATTCCGTTGCAAGAATTAAGAAGGCATTCCCCAATGTTCAGCTTGTTGCAGGCAATATCGCAACTGCTGAGGCTGCAAAGGCTCTTATTGATGCAGGTGCAGACTGTGTTAAGGTCGGCATTGGTCCCGGATCTATCTGTACCACCCGTATCGTTGCAGGTATCGGCGTTCCTCAGATAACAGCTATCTATGATGCTGCTTATGAGGCTTCAAAGCATGGTATTCCTGTTATTGCGGACGGCGGAGTTAAGTATTCCGGTGATATCGTCAAGGCTCTTGCTGCAGGCGGCAGTGTTGTAATGATAGGTTCACTGGTTGCAGGCTGTGAGGAATCACCCGGAGAAACAGAAATTTATCAGGGCAGACAGTTTAAAGTATACCGCGGAATGGGCAGTCTCGGAGCTATGGGCAGAGGCAGTGCGGACCGTTACTTCCAGTCCGGCAATAAAAAACTCGTACCTGAGGGCGTTGAGGGACGTGTTCCTTATAAGGGACTTCTTTCTGATACAGTATATCAGCTCATGGGCGGTCTCCGTGCAGGTATGGGTTATACAGGCTGTGCTAATATTCAGGAGCTTCACGATAAGGCTCGCTTCGTAAGAATTACCGGCGCCGGTCTTAAAGAAAGCCATCCCCACGATATACAGATAACAAAGGAAGCACCTAACTATTCATATCACGGTTGATAATTAAGGAGGCAGGAATATCTCTGAGATGTTTCTGTCTCCCTTTGTTTATGCATAAGAAAAGCATTTTTAGAATAGAATAATTCAGGATATATATGTGACAACAGGGAAGAGCTATGAAGTTAGAATTTGAAACAAAAAGATTATTTATCAGAGAATACAGTAAAAAGGATTTAGATGCTTTCATTCGTGTTACAAGCCAGCTTTCAGTCAGGGCAACGACCTACGGCATACCTGATGATTATACTAAAAGCTATGCTAAAAAGTGGTTCAAGTACCTCAAAAAAAGTATGAGGGATATGGAAGGCTATGAATTTGGGATGTTCCTTAAAGACAGTGGGGAATATATCGGTAATGT
>CACXDV010000098.1 GCA_902766585.1 uncultured Ruminococcus sp. | reverse complement strand
TCGGTATGGAGAATTATATTATTGAAATGTTGGGTGACTGATGATGAGTGAAAAAGAACAGATTCTTGAAGCAATGAAAAAAGCCGGAGAACCGCTGAATGCAGGTAAAATAGCAGAGCTTACCGGTCTTGACCGCAAGGTCGTTGACAAGACAATGACCGCTATGAAAAAGGACGGTTCCATTGTATCTCCTGTAAGATGCAAGTGGGAGCCTGCTGAAAAATAAGAAAACAGACCGTCATACCTCTTGATAATGGGATATGTCGGTCATTTTATAAAATTGAAAGAGACGAACTGAAAATGGAAATGAATAATCATTTTGACTTACAGGACTACCTTGCAAAAAGCGTTGAACAGCTTATGGCTGATATTCTGAAGGTGACTTTCAGGAATCCGAAGGAAAGTGCATACATGGCAAAATTTGCTCTGGCTGCACGGGCAACGGCAAGTAAAAGAGAACGGGCTGAGACTGCCGGAGAGCATATCCCGACTTTTCTGATTGCCAGTATCACAAGTCGGTGCAATCTTCATTGTGCCGGATGCTACTCAAGATGCAGCAATGCCACGGTTGACAGCGAACCTGTAAGACAGCTTACAGGAACAGAATGGGCAAAGGTATTCGATGAAGCCGGGGAGATAGGTGTCAGCTTTATCCTGCTTGCAGGAGGAGAGCCTATGCTCCGCCGAGATGTGATAGAAGCGGCAGGAAAAAGGCAGAACATACTTTTCCCCATCTTCACCAACGGTACATTCATTGACAGGAAATACTTTGACCTTCTGGACTGCTGCCGAAATCTTGTCCCAATTCTGAGCATTGAGGGGGAAAAGGAAACTACTGATGCAAGACGGGGCAAGGGCGTCTATGACAGGCTTGTGAGCAATATGGACGAGCTGCAGCGGCGGGGGCTGATATTCGGAACATCTGTTACTGTGACTACCCGGAATATAGAGGAGGTCACCTCTGACGAATTTCTCCGGAAGCTGTCCTACAAGGGCTGCAAGGCGGTAATATTTGTGGAATATGTTCCTGTTACGGATGACAGCGTGGAACTTGCCCCGGGAGATAAGGAACGGGAATATCTTAAAAACAGGATAGAACAACTCAGAAAAGAGCATACCGAAATGGTCTACATTTCTTTCCCCGGTGACGAAAAAAATACAGGAGGCTGTGTGGCAGCAGGACGGGGATTCTTCCATATCAATTCCCACGGCGGAGCAGAGCCGTGTCCGTTCTCGCCTTACTCTGATATCAATGTAAGGGACACCTCTCTCAAAGAAGCAATTCATTCCAGACTATTCGGGGAACTCAGGAACGGCGGATACCTTCTCGAAAATCACATCGGGGGCTGTACACTGTATGAAAAGCGGGAACAGGTGGAAAAGATCATAGCCGAAGGTAAGACTCAAAACAATATCGGATAAGGAGGATTTTTATGAATATTGCGGTGAGATATTATTCTCTGACAGGTAATACTAAGGCTGTTGCAGATGCTGTCGCTGAAGCTGTGGGAGTAAAGGCATTGTCGGTTGATGCACCACAGGCAGAAATAAAAGAATCTGTTGATTTGTTGTTTATAGGTGGTGCACTGTATGCTTACGGTCTTGATAAGCATTTAAAGGTTTATTTGAAAACGCTTAAAAAAGAAAAAGTCAAAAAAGCTGTTGTATTCTCTACATCATGGCTTTCAAAGCATTCTGTTGACCTGATAAAGAATGGCTTAAAAGAAGCCGGAATACCGGTGGAAGAAGAATTCTTTTATGTAAAGAACAAACCAAGTGATGAGCAGAAAAAACAAGCGGCAGACTTTGCGAGGAAATTTATATAATGACAAACGCAGCAGATAAATACAGTTCCATTCGTCTTGACAATCAGCTTTGTTTTCCGCTATATGCCTGTGCAAAAGAGGTCGTCCGCCTTTACCGCAAGCCCCTTGGAAAATTAGGACTGACCTATACACAGTATATCGTAATGATGGTTTTCTGGGAGTATGGCGGAATGACAGAAAAGGAACTGGGCAAGATTGTTCATCTTGATTCGGGTACGCTTGCACCGCTGCTCAAACGTCTGGAAAAACAGGGGCTCGTTATTCGTACACGTCCCGAAAGTAACGAAAACAAGCTTTATATTGCCCTGACGGAAAAGGGTGAGAAGCTTAAAGAAGAAGCACTCCATGTTCCCGAAGAAATGTCAGGCTGTATCCGTTTGTCGGGGGAGGAACTGACAAGCCTTAAAAACTTGCTTGACAAGATGATGGTAATGATGGAGGAAACAAAATAAACGAGGAGGATTTTAAATGGTAATCAAAGCAGTAAAATTCAGAAAAGACGGTTTTTATTCACAGCCCTTTGCGTTTGGC
>CACXDV010000097.1 GCA_902766585.1 uncultured Ruminococcus sp. | reverse complement strand
GGAGTCGAACCTGCGGCCTCTTGAACCCCATTCAAGCGCGCTACCAATCTGCGCTACACCCGGAAATTACTTTAATAGTATAGCATAAGACGATTCAAAATGCAAGCAAAAAAAGCGATAGACAAATAAAAAAACATAACATAATTTTGTGCAAATCGTCAATAAATCAAAAAATCACCCCCTCGGTACAGGATCCTCGGGAGTGATCAATATAAACAGCATGTACAGTATACTGTTTACATTACAATTATAGAATACTATCAATAATTTGTCAAGTGATATCACGAAAAATGATTTTATTATTCGTTACATCGGAAAGATATTCGATAATACGGGTACATGAGCGGAGGGAATTGACATGATCGGAAATTTCATGTGTCTGTTCCTCATCCCAGCCGTCTATAAGATGTCTTACTTTAAGAACGGACGGGGGCGAAACACTGAATGAATCCAGCCCGTAGGATATCAGCAGAGGGATCATCATAGGATAAGCCGCTGCCTCTCCGCACAGTTCAACGGGTATGCCCTTCTTTTTCGCGCAGTCTATGGTATGCTTTATCAGGCGCAGGACACCCGGCTGGAACGGTGAATACAGATGATCCACGCTGCTGTTGCCCCTGTCACAGCACATCGTATATCCGGTGAGATCGTTTGAACCGATACTGAAAAAGTCACATTCCTCGGCAAGGATATCGGCAATAACTGCGGCGGAGGCAGTCTCTATCATAACACCGACCTTCATATCGGGATCAAATTGCTCATTTTCCGCTTTAAGCTCATCCTTGGCGGTTTGAATCATTTTTTTGCACTCAAGCAGCTCCTCCTCACAGGTTATCATCGGAATAAGCATACTCACATTACCGAAAGCACCTGCTCTGAGTATAGCCCTTATCTGAGCCTTAAATACAGAGGGCATTTTCAGGCAGTAGCGTACAGCCCTGCAGCCCATATAAGGATTATTTTCCTTTTCAAGTCCCATATAGGGTATATCCTTATCGCCGCCGATATCTATGGTACGGATAACAAGTGGCTTATGGTTCAGCATCAGGGCAGTTTTTTTATATTCCTCAAACTGCTGCTCCTCGGTGGGGAGGGTATTTCTGTTCATAAACATAAATTCCGTCCTGAAAAGTCCAACACCCTCACAGTCCGCATCAAGTGCGCGCCTTACATCATCAGGACTTCCGATATTGCACATAAGCCTGAATGTGCGGCCGCTTTTGCATCTTGTAGGCAGACCGCGGAAGGGTTCAAGCTCATTTTTTATTCTGATAAGCTCATCTCTTTTTTCGGTATAGCTTTTAAGCGTTCCTTCATCAGGAGAAACAAACACCTCTCCCGATGTACCGTCACATATTATCATATCGCCGTCATTGACCTTACGCATAAGTCCGGCTATACTCATTACTGACGGTATCTCAAAAAGCCTTGCAATTATCGCACAGTGTGAGGTCGAGCTTCCCGTTTCGGTTATCATTGCGGCGATATTTTCCTTTTTCATACCAGCAGTCATTGAGGGGGTAAGTTCTCTTGCAACTATTACCGCGCCTTCGGGAATACAGTCCGGATCCATTTCCTTTATACCAAGAAGGCACCTCAGAACTCCGGCTTTCACATCCTTCATATCCGCTGCCCTCTGACGGATAATATCCTCTTCGGCAGATGAAAATACAGCAATAAAATTGTCGCATATAGTTTCAAAGGCACTTTCGGCACATTTACCCTCACGGATAAGCCTGCGTACCTCATCCAGCATATACGGATCGCGCGCCATACTTATATGACCGCTGATTATATCCGCATCAATATTTTCGGAATTTTTTCTGAGTGCTTCTACCTTTACTTCTGTTTCACCGCAAAATTCATCAACGGCATTATTGAAGCGTTCGGTCTCAGCCTCCGTATCGGTCACGGTACGGGGATTATAGCTAAGAGTCTGCGGTTTTATGATAAAGGCTTTTCCTATGCCGATACCGTCGGAAGCGGCAATTCCCTTTAACATTAAGATCACCTCGTTTTTGCATAATGCTGTCAGATATATTATACCACAAATTCCAAGGCTTGCAACATGATTATCGGGTATGCTGTCTGTGATATCATTCAGTCCCTGAATATCCCATAAGCGTTATTCTTCATAGAGAATTTTGATAAGCCGCTGTCTCAGTTCATTGAAATGAGACGGATAATTATTCGAGCCTTCCGCCTTAATTATTCTTCCGTCATTCACCTCAGCCAAAAACGTAAACATATATCCGTCTCTGACGCCTGGAGGGTTATTTCCTATAAAACCGTCCCATTTAATGATATTGCATTTATTCAGAAGCTCAATAAACTCCTTTGTATTTAAGGAAGCTCTTTTCATAAGGCTTCTATCTTCTCTTTTTGTATAATAGATCTGATACTGAGATACCTCGGAGGTATCACCGTTGTTTATCACTTCATATTCATCAATAGCCCTCATACCGCTCATTGTAATCGTTATTTTGCTGAAGGCTTCAACTTTTTCTTTTTTAAAGAACATATCATATCCCCCCAACTTTATTCAATGTCAGCAGCTAAATCTGATCGAGCCCCCGCCGCCTTTGAAAAGGCGGGCGAAACTTTTATATTTTTAAAGTTGATGACATTTCCATTTCATTCACGTTCTGCTATTTCGTATTCGTATTCCGAGGAAAAGCTTTCCCTCAGTCCCTCTGTTATATAAAGCCTGTTATCGTTTGTATAAAGTATCAGGTCAAAATCACTGCTGTATTTTTTCCAGTATTCGATAGCCTTTTCCCTGCCCATTACAAAGCAGGCAGTCGAAAGCCCGTCGGCAAGCATACCGTTTCCGCTTACCACTGTCACGGAGCTGAGATCACTTTCGGCGGGATATCCTGTTTTTGTATCCATTATATGATGATATGTCTTACCGTTTTCATCCTTAAAATATCTTTCATAGCCGCCGGAGGTTATTACCGCGATATCCTGTCCCTGAACGATACCCAGAAGACTTTTACTGTCTCCCGGCTTTGCGGGATCGGTTATACCGCATTTCCACAGGCTCCCGTCAGGCTTTTTGCCATAGCACTGAACATTTCCTCCGAGAGAAACTATGCCTGAGTCAATATCATATTTTTTGAATATATCCATTATCCTTGCGCTTGCATAGCCCTTTGCAATACCGCCGAAATCTATACCCTGTCCCTCTCCGAGAGTAAGTGTATTTCCGTCATAGCTCAACTTATCACTGCCGATAAGCCTGCAAACGTCTTTAATGTCCTTATCGTCAGGCAAGGACGGCTCATTCCCGATAAAGCCCCACAGCTTCATCAGAGGGTAGACCGTCATATCATAGGCTCCCTCAGCAGTGTGGTAAATATCGAGTGCTTTTTCCGTAAGAATACGGCAGTCCTCAGACAAAACTCCTCTGCCGTTTTTGTTTATCTCCGAAACCTCACTCTTTTCATTGCCGACTGAAAGCAGTCTGTCCAGCCTGTTTATCTCATCCACGGCAGCATCAGCCGCCGCCTCGCAGTTTTCTCCGTAAGCGGTTATGCTCATAACTGTATCCATGGCAAATATCTCACGAACAGCCGGTTCCTTTTCCTCATTCTCACCGCAGCCGCAAAAAAGCGCCGTTATAAAAAGCATAAGCATAATATATTTTAATTTCATCATCTATCCCCTCCGGAAAACAGACTGTCCGGAAGTCTTTTACAAAGCTCCGAGCCGATAATACCGATCAGAGTACCCGATGCCATACCCGTAAACCACAGCACCGTCAGATACCAGCCTATTGCCGCAGTATTCATAACAGCCATAGCAACAAGTATCTGTCCTATATTATGGGAAATGCCCCCCGCTATGCTTACCGTAACTGTACGAAAGCCGGTTTTTTTGAGCAGTATCATCACCGCTGTTGAAAGCATTCCGCCCGCAAGGCTGTATAAAAATGCCGCTGCACCTCCGAAAAGTACGGATACAAGTCCTATCCTGAGAATATTTATTCCCATAGCCTGCCCGCTGCCCATCTTATACAGTGCGGTAAGGACAACGACATTTGTCAGACCGAGCTTCATTCCCGGAAAAGCAAAGAATGCGGGGATCTGAGCCTCAATATAGCTGAAAATCAGAGCCAGAGCTATCAAAAGACCATAGACCGCTATTTTCTTAACTGCCGAATCATTTCTTTTCATATTTGCCGTTTCACCAGAATATCAACATTTTATTTTACCGAAAAATTTACTGTCATGCTCAAACGGCACCGAAAGCTCATATCCGAGCTGAGACATTTCCCTGAGCTTTATGAGCATGAGATTTATATCGGAATTCATCGCGGCAGAGGTCTGCACAACATCATAGCCCATTCTTGCATACCTGCAAACCTCATCATTATCAAGCAGCAGATGCGCCGCAAAGACATTCGCCTCATATTCTATTATGCTGTTATTCATTCTGAAAAGGCTGAATTCCTGAAGCCCGCCCTGTGCGGAAAGCTCTCTGTGACGCTGGTCATGGCCTATCTCGTGAGCTATGACCATTTGCTCAAGCTTATCATCAAGTCTGTCGCTGAGAAATATGAGCCTGTGTCTGAGCATATAGACATACATTCCAAGAAGATCCTTGAAATCAGAACGGTATATAATGCGTATACCGAGCATTTCAGCTATATCCCGTGCATTTCTGCTGCCGCATTTTTTAACAAGCTGTTCTGCACGGCAATATATTTCTGCCGAATCCACTGCTGTCACCTCCGCCCTGTTATTTCATTCTATATCAGTCATTCTTATTTCCGGCATATTTTTTATTATCAGCCTTACATTCAAAATAAGCCTCGGTCAAAGCCCTCATCACTGCATCCTTATCCTCATCCGAAAGCTCCCCGCCTGCAAACATTCCGACAAGCTGGTTCACAAGCTTTTCAGCCTCTTTTTTTCCGCCTGAGCCGTATTCATCCGCTGCCCTGACGATAAATTCCTCATCCTCGGTAAGAAGATAATT
>CACXDV010000096.1 GCA_902766585.1 uncultured Ruminococcus sp. | reverse complement strand
TTATCGGCGCAATTATCTTTATAAAAAATATTATGTAGTGTAATTAACAGCATCGAACGAATAACCTCGTCAAAGAAAAGAATTTTAGAGTCAGTTCAGTTCTTACAGTACAACAGTTTCATAAAAAACTATGCAGAGGAAGGATGATTCTTTCCTCTGCATTTTTTCCGGCTTTTTTATTATTGAGTAAAATGAGAACAGATTCCTGCTTTTATGAAAGAAAAGAGGCTGCCGCACAAGCGTAAAATAAACGCAGTGCGGCAGCGCTTTTTTTTCAGGCAAGTACAGGCTGCAGCTGTTTTCTGTTGAGAGCAGCTTCAAGCGCGGACGGGATAAGCTCAAAATGAGCCACAAGGGAATCAGGCTTTGTTTCGGGAGCATCCTGTGAGAATGGAACAAAATAGTAATGTCTCCTGTTCATAAGCCTGCCTATATTCTGAGCGGAAGCTCCGAGAGCATCATTTGTGGCAATAGCGAGAAGCACCGGCTTTGATTGGCGAAGGTGAGACTTGACAGCCATTGTAACAGCGGTATCGGTAATTGCATTGGCAAGCTTTGCGGCGGTATTGCCTGTGCATGGAGCGACGAGCATGATATCGGTCATTTTTTTGGGACCTATCGGTTCGGCTGCTTCTACTGTGCGGATTATGCTTTTACCGGAGATATCCTCAGCTTTTTTGATTATTTCATCTGCTTTGCCGAAACGGGTATCCGTGGAGCAAACCCTTTCAGACATGATCGGTATTACATTATAGCCGGCTGAAACGAGCTTTTCCATTTCCTTCAATGCCCTTGATATTGTGCAGAAGGAACCGCAAAGAGCAAAGCCGACGTTTATTCCGTTCATTTCATATCCTCCTTCAGCATATTGTAAACAGCGTTTTTAATGATTATCCCTGCAGTTTTCGGAGCTGCTTTTCCGGGAAGAGACAGGGCGTGGAGGACCTTGATATTCATTCTTTCGGCTGCCTTGTCATCTACGCCTCCGGGCAGAGAGGCAAGGTCAATGACAATTGCCTCTGATGCGATCTTTGCGAGGGTGAGGGCATCAAAAAGCTGTGCCGGAACGGTATTGAATATCAGATCATATTCCGAGCCAAGCGAGAGGGAGGAAATGCTTTTCATTCCGACAGCCTCAGCGAAGACTCTGTCTGTGCTTTTTCTTGCATAGACAGTGACGTCCGCGCAAAGTCCCTTGAGCATTGAGGAAAGTACTCTTCCGCATTTGCCGCAGCCTGAAACAAGGCACCTTGAGCCGTTTATTGTGCCGCTGTATTCCTTCATGGCAAGCTCGATAGCGCCCTCTGCTGTCGGAACGGCATTTGCAGCGGCAAAATCCTCGCGGTCACTGTAGCGTCTGATATTCAGTCCGGCGGTAATTTCTGCATCAGCTTTGCCGTATATTCCGCTGAAAACGGGCTTTTCATTTCCTATCAGCTCTAATACGGTTTTTAGCTCGTCATTTGCGCCGGAATAGGGAGCATAGAGATTTTTTCCGTCTTTAGACAGGGGCATGGGGAGAATGACAGCATCCGCTTCTGCGGCAGACCTCAGCTCACAATTCGGTACCATAGCCATTTCCTCGCCGTATTCAAATTCGTCAAAGCCGTAAAGGAAAACTCCGTAGCCGTCCCGGGCGATAGATTGCGCGCAATAAAGCTGGCGTTTGTCACCTCCGATAATTCCAAAGGTATTTATTTTCATTATCATTATCCTCCGATATATAAGCCGTATCATTATAATAAATACAGCATCAGCGATTATAGCTTGTATTACATAATATGCACCGGAGGCAGATAACGCCACGAAAAAAAGCCATAGCATCCCATTAAGAAATGCTATGGCTGAATTTATTCTATAGTATCAGTACCAGTTGGTAAGGTTGTAGTAAAGCTCTTCATATCTTCTTGCGGAACGGTTCCATGAGAAGTCCATTCTCATGCCTCTCTGAGCTATCTCATACCAACGGTCGCGCTGGGTAAAGAATACGGTCTTTGCATAGTTTACAGCGTCCATCATCTCGTCTGCATTGTAGTTTGCGAAGGAGAAGCCTGTACCGGTATTGTCATACCAGTTATAGGGCTGGACTGTATCTCTCAGACCGCCTGTCTCACGAACGATAGGAACTGTACCGTATCTGAGCGAAATGAGCTGAGTAAGACCGCAAGGCTCAAAGCGTGAGGGCATCAGCATTGCATCAGCAGCGGCATAGAGCTTATGCGCTCTGTTATCGGAATAGTAAATATTAGCCGAAACTCTTTCGGGATACTTGTACTGATAATACTTAAAGGTATTTTCATACTGGGGATCGCCTGTG
>CACXDV010000095.1 GCA_902766585.1 uncultured Ruminococcus sp. | reverse complement strand
GCACAGGAAATGCCGGCAGAGGAAAAAAACGAAATTGATGAAAATAATGAAAATAATGAAATATCCTTTACCTTCGGCAAAATAAAACCCGATGAATAAATACAGTAAAGGGGCTGCCGTAATTGTTTAAATTACCCGTTTGTCCGCACTGTCATGCGGTATACAGCTATATTGAGGTGAAAAGGATGAAGCAGGGAAGCAGTATATGCTACCACTGCAAAAAGAAATTCAGTGTCAGAAAGCTTCTTCCTTCATTCATTTTTTTATCTGTAGTCTGTGCGGTGCTGGTGATGATAGACCTTGCTGTTATTATTTCTACGGATAATATCAGTCCGGTCATAGTTATAGCAGATCTGACAGCAGTAACTGCTGCCGTTCTGATGCTTCCTCTTATGGTAAGCTTTAAGCCGGAAAAAATGACTAAATCGGAAAAAAGAGAAGCTTGTGAAAATAATAAGAAATGAATCTTGTCCTTTAAAGAGAGGTATAGAAAATGGAAAATAATGATATTTCTCAAACAACACAGGAATATGGAGCGAATGAAATACAGGTCCTTGAGGGACTTGAAGCGGTAAGAAAAAGACCGGGTATGTATATCGGATCAACAGGTCCGAGAGGTCTGCATCATCTTGTATATGAGATAGTTGACAACTCAATAGATGAGGCACTTGCCGGCTATTGCACAAAAATTGACGTTGAGATACTGCCCGGTGATATAATCAGGGTAACCGACAACGGTAGAGGTATACCTGTCGGCATACAGCCCAAACTTGGCATACCTGCCGTTACCGTTGTATTTACTGTGCTTCATGCCGGAGGAAAATTCGGCGGAGGCGGATATAAGGTAGCAGGCGGACTTCACGGAGTCGGAGCTTCCGTAGTAAACGCCCTTTCGGAATGGACTGAGGTCGAGGTATATGACGGATCGGATATTTACCGTCAGCGCTTTGAAAGAGGCGCTCAGGCAACCGGACTTGAAAAAATCGGCAAATCCGAAAAAAGAGGTACAGTAGTTACCTTCAAGCCAGATCCTGAGGTATTCACAGAAACAACAGTCTATGATTATGATACGCTTTGTACCCGTCTGAGAGAGCAGGCATTTCTTAATGCGGGGATCCATATAGAGCTTATGGATAAGCGTGATCCCGAAAATCCCAGACAGGATGATTTCTGCTATGAGGGCGGTCTGTCGAGCTTTGTAGAGTATATCCATAAGAAAAAGGGACTTGATGTTATCCATCCCGATATAATGCATTTTTCTACCAAAAATGAGGATGATACAGCTTCGGCAGAGGTAGCTATGCAGTATAATGACAGCTATAATGAGCTTATGCTGTCTTTTGCGAACAATATCCATACAAATGACGGCGGTACTCACGAGGAGGGCTTCAGAAGAGCTCTCACAAAGGTAATGAATGATTATGCTAAAAAATTCAATATCATAAAAGAGGGTGAAAAGAGCCTCAGCGGTGAGGATCTCAGAGAAGGACTTACCGTTGTTATAAGCGTTAAGCTTAAGGATGCCCAGTTTGAAAGCCAGACAAAGGCAAAGCTTGGAAATACCTCTATCCGTACCCTTGTAGATAAGCTGATAAGCGATAAGCTTGAGCAGTATCTTGAAGAAAATCCCCTTACCGCAAAGGCAATTTTTGAAAAGGCAATAACTGCTCAGAAAGCAAGAGAGGCAGCAAGAAAGGCAAGGGATCTTGCAAGAAGAAAGACAGCTATGGAGGGTGCCGGACTTCCCGGAAAGCTTGCGGACTGTCAGAGCAAGAATGTTGAGGAAACAGAAATATATATCGTAGAGGGAGATTCTGCGGGAGGCTCCGCAAAGGGAGGAAGAGACAGACGTTTTCAGGCTATCCTTCCGCTTTGGGGCAAAATGCTGAACGTGGAAAAGGCAAGACTTGATAAGGTCTATGGAAATGATAAGCTGATGCCCGTTATCACTGCTCTCGGCTGCGGTATCGGCGATGAAATCGACCTCTCAAAGCTGAGATACGGAAAAATAATTATTATGGCGGATGCGGATGTTGACGGATCACATATCCGTACACTTATGCTTACATTCTTCTTCCGCTTTATGCGTCCTCTTCTTGAGGAAGGACATATATATATCGCACAGCCCCCGCTCTATAGAATAACAAAGGGTAAAAATGACCATTACTATGCATATTCGGATGATGAAAGAGACAGAATAATGAACGAGTTGGGCGGAAACTATGAGATACAGCGCTATAAAGGTCTTGGTGAGATGGATCCCCAGCAGCTCTGGGAGACAACAATGGATCCCGCTACAAGAATAATGCTTAGAGTAGAGATGGAGGATGCAGCTGCGGCTGATGAGGTATTCACTATTCTCATGGGAGATAAGGTCGAGCCGAGAAGAGATTTTATTGAGAAAAATGCTAAATACGTTCAGAATCTTGATATATAAAGAGAAAGGATCAACATAATGAGTGATGGAGATAGTTTAAAGGAAGATAATAATAAACAGGATGAATTGGCGGAGCAGATAGCAAGGGATCTTCAAAAGGCTGAAAATGAGGAGAATCCCGAATGGGACGGTTCTGAAGCAGAGGTAGTTACTGATGATGATGCCGAGGAATATGAGATACCGGAAACAGGCTTCAAGCTTTCTTATGTGCTTACGGTCGATGAAATGTACAAATGCCTTTACCACAGCAATATAATCAAGACAAAGGGCGCAAGGGCGGTTGCCCAGAGTGTTCTTCTTGCTGTGGCATCAATTGTATTCTTCATTACCTATTTTACAACTCACACCCAGTATAATTCCTATAATCTGTTTTTCGGAATATTCTGTCTTGTTATGATAGCAGTCATATGGATAGTACCTCATCTTTATCTTAAAAGTATGTCAAAAATGCTTGCCGACGGAAAGACGATAGAGGCGGAAATATATCCCACAAGGATAGATATAGGCAGGGATGACGGAGAATGGAGCATAGAGCTTGACGGAAGCTCCGCTATAGAGGAATTTGATAATATTATTATGATCTTCAGCGGAAAGGACAGAGCCTTCGCTATTCCCGAAAGAGTGATAGAGCCTGAATTTTACAATGAAATAAGGGCAATACTTATGTCGGGAACTGATCCCGGAGAGGATGAATGATATGCCGAAAACAGACAGAATTGAAATAATCGCACGTTATGCCGAAACGGATATGATGGGAATAATACATCATTCCGTTTATCCGGTATGGTATGAGGCGGCGAGAACGGAATTTATCAGGAATATGACCGGAATGAGCTATTCGGAGCTTGAAAAGAAGGGTATAATGCTTCCGCTTACTGATCTTGAATGTCATTATATACGCCCGGTGCATTATGAGGACAGGGTAACGATCGAAACAGAAATAAAAAAGCTGACTGCCGCGAGGATAGAATTTCAGTACCGTGTTTTTGTTAATGGAGAGCTTATGGCAGGCGGGGGTACATCTCACGGCTTTGTAAGCTCAGAGACCTTCCGTCCGGTAAACTTGAAAAAAACCGAGCCTGAACTTTTTGAAAGGCTTGAAGCCGTAAAAGCCGGCGGAGACAAAGATGAATGAGACTGTCATGCGCTTTAAAAATAAGCTGAAAATAAGAGAATATGCGGCAGGATATCAGCTTTATGATCTCCGTCACGGAAAATCGAAGGGAAGAGTATGGAAATCGTCCGTATTTTTCTTTATTGCAATGGCAATGCTTTTTATACTGATGATGACAGGCTTCAATGCAGCAGGCTATCCTGTTGTGACGCTTATGCTTATGGTCTGTATGTATATGTGCAGCTATTATGTATATATGCTTCCCGCAATTGCAAAGCTTAAGGGAGAGCATATTTATAAAAGCTCAAGACTGCTGTCAAAGGAATATTTCTTTGAAATAAAAAAAGACTGCTTCATAATGAAAAATGAGCATGAATATCTGAAAAAATATTATTCGGGACTTACTGACTGCATTGAAACTGATGACATATTTATGCTTGCCGGAGGTATAGATAATACTATTATCGTAATATCAAAAAGGTGCCTTTCGGGAGAAGAAAACAGCGAGCTTTCGGCATTTTTCAAAAGAGAAATGGTAAAGCAGTACAGAAGGGCAAGGGGCAGAAAAAAGGGTAAAAAAACATGAGCAATACTTTGATCTCGGAAAGCTTTCGCATAACAAAAGAGGATTTTGTAAATATGCAGCTTGAAAAAAGAAGCCTGATGATACCGAAGGAGAATAAGATCATTTTAAGGATACTCGGAATGATCGCAATAGCCTGCGGTACGGCTGCCTTTATAAATATCAGGGAAAATATTTATCAGATAATCTGCTGGATCCTGCTGATAATAACAGGCTTTTATGCGGTATCCTATTATGATTTCATAGATGCCGCGTTCACTGCAAAAAATGCGGCGGATTTCTATAACTACAATGAAAAGGATATATCCTCAAAAAAGATAGAATTTACCGAAGAAGAATTCAGGATATCTGATGAGGAGCACCGTTTGATGCTGCCAAAGAAATTTATAAACAGAATATGCATTGAAAAGAAAACAGTTTTTATTTTTACAGACTGTGAAAACTTTTATTATATACCAAAGAGAATACTGTCTGAAAAACAGCTTCAGATAATAAAGGAATTTGTCTGAATAAGGAGGAATAAATTTGGATATTAAAGAGACGCTGTCCGATACTAAAATAATTGATGTCGATATCGAAAGGGAAATGAAAAAATCTTTTCTTGATTATTCAATGTCGGTTATCGTGGCAAGAGCGCTTCCTGACGTAAGGGACGGTCTTAAGCCTGTTCACAGAAGAATACTTTATTCTCAGTATGAGGATAAGCTTACACCCGATAAGCCCTATAAAAAATGCGCTACCACGGTAGGTAACGTGCTCGGCAGATATCATCCTCACGGTGATGCATCGGTATATGATGCGCTGGTACGTCTGGCTCAGGATTTCTCAATGAGATATACTCTCGTTGACGGTCACGGAAATTTCGGTTCCGTTGACGGAGATCCGCCTGCCGCATACCGTTATACCGAGGCAAGAATGAGCAAGATCTCAGTTGAGATGCTTACCGATATTGATAAGGAAACGGTAGATTTTGTTCCCAACTATGATGACAGCCGTAAGGAGCCGTCGGTTCTCCCTTCAAGATTCCCTAATCTTTTAGTGAACGGTTCAAAGGGTATTGCCGTTGGTATGGCAACAAATATTCCTCCTCATAATTTAGGAGAGGTAATAGATGCTGTTGACTGTGTAATAGATAATCCCGATGCTGACATGGATGAGATAATGGAGCATATAAAAGGCCCTGATTTTCCGACAGGCGGTATTATTATGGGACGAAGCGGTATCCGCGCCGCATATGCTACGGGCAGAGCTAAGATCACCGTAAGGTCAAGAGCAGAGATCGTTGAGGAGAAAAACGGAAGATATAAGATCATTGTTACGGAAATACCCTATCAGGTAAATAAGGCAGAGCTTGTTCTCAGTATTGCCGAAATGGTAAAGAACAAGAAGCTTGATGGAATTTCCAATATCGAGGACCATTCCGACAGAAACGGAATGCATATCGAAATTACCGTAAAGCGTGAGGCATCTCCTCAGATAGTGCTTAATAATCTTTTCAAATATACCCAGATGCAGGTCACATTCGGAATAATAATGCTGGCTATAGTCAACGGCGTTCCGAAGATACTGAATCTTAAGGATATAATCAGCAATTATATTGATTTCCAGGTTGAGGTCATTACAAGAAGGACACAGTATGATCTCAGGAAAGCAGAGGAAAGGGCGCATATCCTTGAAGGTCTGAAAATTGCCATTGATTTCATAGATGAGGTAATACGCATAATCAGAAGCTCTAAGGATCAGCCTGCAGCAAAGCAGAGGCTTTCCGAAAGATTCGGTCTTGATGAGCCTCAGACGCAGGCGATAGTATCAATGCGTCTTGGTCAGCTTTCAGGTCTGGAAAGAGAAAAGATCGAGGCAGAGCTTGCCGCGCTCATAGAAAAGATAGCTGATTATAAGGATATACTTACAAACGGCGAAAGACTTTTAGGGATCATTAAGAGTGAGCTTAATGAGATAAAGAGAAAATTCAGCGATCCTCGCCGCACAGAAATTGCCGCCGTAAGCGGAGAGGTAGATATAGAGGATCTTATCCCCTATGAGGATTGTGTGGTAACAATGACAAATCTTGGCTATGTCAAGCGCCAGAAGATAGATACCTACCATACCCAGAGAAGAGGCGGAAGAGGTATCAGCGGAATGAACCGCCGTGAAGAGGATGTAGCTACGGATATGTTCATTTGCGGAACACATGACTATGTTCTGTTCTTTACTAACCTTGGCAAGGTCTACAGGCTCAAATGCTATGAGGTACCGGAGGGTTCAAGAACATCAAAGGGTATGAATATAAATAACCTTCTTCCCCTCGATAGTAATGAAAAGGTCACATCAATGATAAAGGTTCCCGAAAACGGCGATGAAAATATGTTCCTTGTAATGATAACAAAGAACGGTATCATTAAGAGAACTCCGACAAGTGATTTCTATACAAGCCGTAAGGGAGGACTTATTGCCCTTAGTCTTGATGATGATGATGAGCTGACATGGGTAAGACTTACAGACGGTAATTCGGAGCTGATTGCCGCAACAAGAGACGGTATGGCTATACGCTTTAAGGAAACCGATGTAAGGGCAATGGGCAGAACTGCAAGAGGAGTTAAGGCAATAACGCTCAGAGAAGGAGATCGTGTGATCGGTATGTCCGTTCTTCGTGAAGGGGCATATATGCTGACTGTATCTGAAACAGGCTACGGAAGGCTTTCAAAGCTGAGTGATTACAGGATCCAATCAAGAGGAGGCTATGGCCTTACAAATTACCATACTGATAAATACGGCAAGGTTGCCGCAATCAAGGCTGTTGATCTTGATGATGATATCATCATTATATCGGATAACGGTGTAATTATCAGGATAGAGGCATCCTCCATAAGAATATGTGCAAGACCGAGCAAGGGCGTTATCGTAATGAAGACGATGGACAACAGCAGGGTTGCAACAATTGCAAGAGCTCCCAGTGATGATGCTGATGACAGCGTAGAAAATGAGGAGCCTGAGGAGGAAGAATTCAATGATCCTCCGGGAAATCTTGAGGATGAAATAGTAGATATTGCCGGGGAAGGCGAAGAAGAATAAATAATATGCTGCGTTTACTGTTTATTCGGTGACGCAGCATTGTATTTTAATTCAGGGGTGACTGACTATGAAAAAAAGAATTATGATAATTTTAGCTGCATTGGCTTTTTCTTTGGTACTGGTTTCAGCAGGCTGCACAGGAAATAATCAGGAAAAAGAAAAAAGTACGGCAGGAGAAGTATCAGCAGAAAGCAGCAGTAATGAAAGTAAAGAGGAAAATAATAAGGAAAGCAAGGATGAAAGCATGGAAGAAAGCAAGAAGGAAAGCAGCGCAGCAGAGGATTCATCCGAAGCATCAAAGCAGATAAATAAGGAAGAAATATCAAAGTCTGTTTCTGAGGTAAGCGGGGAAATCAATGAAGAAAGCGAAAATACAGAGGAAAGCAAAGCAGCAGAGACATCATCAGAGGATAGTGAAGTTCAGGAAAGCATTGTTACAAAGGAAGAGGTTGACGGAAATATTGAAGCGCTCGGCGATCCTCTGAAAAATACAAAAATTTATAAGAGTATACTCGGAAAGGATATCCTTATAAATGACGGAGAGGTATTCAGCAATTACAGACTTTCTGAGGAAAGCTATATTCATAAGATAATTAATTATAATGGTAAGATATATGAATATGAGGAGGATCCGATAAGCGATTTTAAGAAAATAAAGGTAATTACAGATGATAAGATATATACAATAAGCTTTGATGAGTTTGATCCGGAAGCAGCAGAAAATGTGTCAAAGATTGATTCTGCGGGTGAATATACAAAATATATAGCCGTTCCTCATATGGGATACCTTTTGTACAAGGAAATTCTCGGCTATGATTATGATTCGGCAGACGGTGATACGGAAAAGTTTGTACTGTCTGAGCTTGATATGGCAATAAAGGTAAAGACAGAGGATAAAAAGGTGACAATAACCGAACTTAATGAGGACGGTACAGACGGAGAGGTATCAGTCTATGAGATAAGAGCAATAAGTGATGATGAAAAGGCTATAATTGAGGAAGCAGAGAGGCTAATCAAGTAATGAAGCTTTTAATGCTTTTTTCTGCATTGACAAAAAGACAATAATCCGCTTGATATTATGGTATTGTTTAGTGCATTTTTGTGATAACAATTATTTATGGTATATAGATTAGAGTATTATTTTTTATACAAAAAAGAAAAAATATGTAGTGAATATATATAATTGTTGACATTTTTACTGTAATGTGTTAAAGTGTATATGTTGTCATTCCCGTAAATAAGTCCCGGGAATGAAAAATAATTAAGAAATAAACGGAGAGGATTAACATGAAGAATAGCACAAAGAAAATCACAGCAGCAATTGCAGTATCAGCTATCGCACTCGGTATGATGGCAGGCTGCGGAAATTCAGGCTCAACAAGCAGCGGTTCATCAACAGCAGCTTCAACAGAAGGCTCAAAGGCAGCAGACAAGGTATATAATGTAGGTATCTGTCAGCTCGTTCAGCATCCTGCACTTGACGCTGCAACAAAGGGCTTCAAGGATAAGCTCACAGAGCTTGCCGGCGAGGGCAATATTAAATTTGACGAGCAGAACGCACAGGGCGATTCACCCACATGTGCAACTATCTGCAACCAGTTCGTAGCTTCAAAGTACGATCTTATCATGGCTAACGCAACACCCGCACTTCAGGCTGCTTCAACAGCAACAGCAGATATCCCTGTAATTGCAACATCTATCACAGACTATGCAAGCGCACTTGACGCAAAGGATTGGACAGGCAAGACAGGTACAAACGTAACAGGTACATCTGACCTTGCTCCTCTTGCAGAGCAGGCTCAGATCGTTAAGGAGCTTCTTCCCGATACAAAGAAGATAGGTATTCTCTATTGTTCAGCAGAGGCTAACTCAAAGTATCAGGCAACAGAGATCACAAAGAGCTTCAATGAGCTTGGCTATGAGGTTAAGGAATATACCTTCACCGACTCAAACGACGTTGCACAGGTAACTACATCAGCTTGCTCAGAGATGGATGCTATC
Source organism: uncultured Ruminococcus sp. (assembly GCA_902766585.1). Taxonomy (GTDB): domain Bacteria; phylum Bacillota; class Clostridia; order Oscillospirales; family Acutalibacteraceae; genus UBA1213. The sequence goes on along the minus strand of CACXDV010000095.1, from coordinate 8,227 downwards.
TATATCCCCACAGATAACGTAGCTGCAACAAATGCAGAGCTTATCGACAGCATTGCAGCTCCCGCAAAGAAGCCTATCGTTGCAGGTGAGGAATCTATCTGCAAGGGCTGCGGTCTTGCAACACTTTCTATCAGCTACTATGATCTTGGCTGCACAACAGGCGAAATGGCTTATGATATACTCGTAAACGGCAAGAAGCCCGGCGAGATGGAAATCAAGTATTCTCCCAAGTTCACAAAGGAGTATATGGCTGACAGAGCAAAGGCTCTCGGAATCACAATTCCTGACGGATATGAGGAAATCAAGGCTGAATAATAGCCCTGATCCCACGGAGAAAATTATATTTGGCTGAAAAATCTGCTTCACCCTGCGTTTATGGCGGGGTGAAGCAAATTGCGTATTATTTCATAATTATTTGGTTGGTGTTTTTATGGATGGATTTTTAGATTATTTTGGTTCCCTTGATCCGTCGCTTTTTGTTGCAGCCCTTCCGGGCAATATAGCACAGGGTATACTTTGGGGAATAATGGCACTTGGAGTATATATTACCTTCAGGATCCTGAATTTTGCCGATCTGACCGTTGACGGAAGCTTTGCAACGGGCGGAGCGGTAACAGCAGTAATGCTTATGAACGGTTCTCCTATATGGATAGCAATGCTCGTTGCATTTCTTGCGGGTATAACAGCAGGTCTTGTAACAGGTCTTTTACATACCTTTCTCGGAATACCTGATATTCTTTCCGGTATACTCAGTCAGATAGCGCTTTATCCTATCAATCTTCATATAATGAACAAATTCTCGAACCTTCCTATAAAGGTCGATAATTACGGAATGGTTTTCACCTCAAACAGCGAAAAAATGAATATATGCGGTCTTATTATGTCAATGCGTGATGTATATACCGCAATTATAGTTGCAGCTGTCATAGCTGTGATAATCATGGCAATAATGTACTGGTATTTCGGAACAGAGCAGGGCTCGGCTATCAGAGCAACAGGCGCAAATCCTAAAATGGCTTCTGCTCAGGGAATCAATATCAGTATTGATAAGATCGTAGCACTTGCACTTTCAAATGGACTTGTTGCCTTTTCAGGAAGCCTTCTTGCACAGTATCAGGGCTTTGCCGATGTAAATATGGGCAGAGGATCTATCGTTATAGGTCTTGCTGCCGTAATTATCGGACAGGTAATAGGAGAGGCTATTTTCAGAAAGAATTTCAATTTTATACTCAGACTGCTTTTTGTTGTGGTCGGAGGAATAATTTATTATCTTGTAATGGGTATCGTTCTCTGGCTCAAGATGCCTCCGGAGGATCTCAAGCTCTTTACTGCTATCATTGTTGCCGTATTCCTTGCTATCCCGTATCTCAGAGGAAAGAGCAAAAACTCCTTCAAGAGAGTAGTAAAAATGAACAGAAAATCTGCAAAGCTGGAGGTTGAAAAGAATGCTTGAAATAAAAGACGTTTTTAAAACCTTCAATAAGGGTACCGTAAATGAAAAGGTTGCCCTCAACGGAGTTGATCTCAAGCTCAATGACGGAGATTTCTGTACTATCATCGGCGGAAACGGCGCGGGTAAATCCACTATGCTCAATGCTATTGCAGGCGTATGGCCTGTTGACAGGGGAGTTATCTTTCTCGGAGATAAGGACGTAACAGGACTTCCAGAACATAAAAGAGCCTTATATCTCGGACGAGTATTTCAGGATCCCATGATGGGTACAGTCGCCGATATGGAAATAATAGAGAACCTTGCAATTGCCGCAAGACGAGGCAAAAAAAGAAGCCTCAGGTGGGGCGTGACAAAGGCTGAAAGAGAAAAGTACCGCGAAATGCTTGCACAGTTTGATCTTGGTCTTGAAAACAGAATGACAAGCAAGGTCGGTCTTCTTTCAGGCGGACAAAGACAGGCTATAACTCTTCTTATGGCTACGATAAAAAAGCCTCAGCTTCTTTTGCTTGATGAGCATACAGCGGCGCTCGATCCTAAAACTGCCGCAAAGGTGCTTGAACTCAGCGATAAGATAATTGCAGAGAATAAGCTTACTGCTCTTATGGTAACACATAATATGCATGACGCTATTGCTCACGGAAACAGACTCATTATGATGAATAACGGAAAGATAATTTTCGATATTCAGGGTGAGGAAAAGAAAAAGCTCAAGACCTCCGACCTTCTGGAGAAATTCTCAGTTGCAAGCGGCGGTCAGGAGCTTGATAATGACAGAATGCTCCTTTCAAAATAATAAAATAAGCTGCTGCCGTACTGTGCATGATATCTCATGTCTGTACGGCAGCAGTTTTTTTATTCATTAGTATTGTTTTTGGAAAGCCTTGTCATTTCCCTCATTTCGATTATGACAAAAATCAGTACTGTAATGAAGGACATCATATCCGAGACGGGCGCTGCATACATTACGCCGTTGATACCCATGAAAAGAGGGAATATCAGCATAAGAGGTATAAGGAAGAATACCTGTCTTGTAAGGGAAAGTATTGTTCCCTTGAGGGGCTTTCCTATCGCTGAGAACATATTGGATGATATCATCTGTATTCCGGCAAGAGGTAGGAAGAACAGGAAGGTCCTCATAAAGAATATTCCGAATTCATAATAAAGCTCCGCATTTTCTCCAGAACCGAAAACAGAGAGTACCTCTCCGGGAAAAATCTGGAATACTGCAAAGGCAGCGACGGTTATAGCTAACTCACAGATTATAGAAAGATTATAGGTCTGCTTTACGCGGTCATATTTTTTTGCGCCGTAATTAAAGCCGATAATTGGCTGCATACCCTGAATAAGACCTATTATCACGGCTAAAACTATGGCATTGACCTTCATTACGATGCCGCTTGCCGCAAGAGGTATATCCGGACCGTAATGTGACAATGTACCGTAATGGACAAGCGAACGGTTTATTACTATCTGAACAAGAGTTATTGATATCTGAGTCAGACCGTTGCTCATTCCCATTGATGCGGTGATGAGCATTTGCTTCGGATGAAGTCTTATATCAGTTTTTTTAAGTGTGATGCGCTTTATTTTTCTGAGATAGAGAAGGGCATAGGCGCATGAAAAAAGCTGTCCTATGACAGTGGCGATAGCTGCGCCTGCTACACCCATTCCGAAAACAAAAATAAAAACAGGATCAAGTATCGTATTGACAACAGCGCCGATGACCATAGAGGTCATTGAATAAAGCGGGCTGCCGTCTGCGCGGGCAATATTGCTCAGACCGTTCATTATTACGAGCAGAGGCATACCGAAGGCAGTTATTCCTGTATACTGTATAGCATAATCAAGTATGCTGTCCGTTGCGCCGAAGGCAATAAGAAGGGGCTTATTGAAAAGAAGTATGAATATCATATAGATGAAGCCGAAAAGGAACATCATGCAAAGACCGTTTCCGACTGCTCCTGCGGCATCTTTTTCATTTTTCTGACCGAGATAAAGCGAATATCTTGCTGCGGTTCCTATTCCTATAGTAAGAGTTATAGCCATACAGATAGTGGTAAGGGGAAAGGCGACATTTGTTGCGGCATTTCCCAAATAACCCACCTTCTGACCGATAAAAATCTGGTCAACGATATTATAAAGGGAGCTTATTACCATAGCGATAATACTTGGTACAGCAAAGCCGGCTAAAAGCTTTGGTATTTTTTGATATCCCAAAGGGTTTTCCTTTTTATATTCCAAATTTACACGTCCTTTGCTTTTTCTGCTATACCATTATAATACTGAATCTTGATATAGTCAATTAAAAAAAAGAGCTGCCGTAATAAAAATGCGGCAGCCCGTGTAAAAATTATTCTACTTTAGGAAGCTTGCTGAGGCTTTCAGCGATTTCCTCATCTGTGGGGATATAATCGCTCATCTCACGGTCATTATATTTCTGATAAGCAACAAGGTCAAAATAGCCTGTGCCTGTGAGACCGAAGAGGATAGTTTTTTCCTCGCCTGTTTCCTTGCACTTAATAGCCTCGTCGATAGCAACACGGATAGCGTGTGAGCTTTCGGGAGCGGGAAGGATGCCTTCGATGCGGGCAAACTGTTCTGCTGCCTCGAATACTGATGTCTGCTCAACGGAAACAGCCTCCATAAGACCGTCATGGTAAAGCTGGCTGAGAGTTGAGGACATACCATGGAATCTGAGACCGCCTGCATGGTTTGCCGAGGGAATGAAGCTTGAACCGAGAGTATACATTTTAGCGAGAGGACAGATCATGCCGGTATCGCAGAAGTCATATGCAAATTTGCCTCTTGTGAAGCTGGGGCATGATGCAGGTTCAACAGCAATAATACGGTAATCGTTTTCTCCTCTGAGCTTTTCTCCCATGAAGGGTGAGATAAGTCCGCCGAGGTTGGAGCCGCCGCCGGCACAGCCGATAATGATATCGGGCTTTACGCCGTATTTATCAAGAGCTGCCTTTGCCTCAAGACCGATAACAGACTGATGAAGGAGTACCTGATTAAGTACTGAGCCGAGAACATATCTGTAGCCGGGAGTATGTGTAGCGACTTCAACAGCCTCAGAAATAGCGCAGCCGAGACTTCCCGTAGTACCGGGGTGTTCAGCAAGGATCTTTCTGCCTACCTCTGTTGTCTCTGAAGGAGAGGGGGTAACATTTGCGCCGTAGGTACGCATTACCTCACGGCGGAAGGGCTTCTGCTCATAGCTGACCTTTACCATGAATACCTTACAGTCAAGTCCGAGGTAAGCACAAGCCATTGAAAGAGCCGTACCCCACTGACCTGCACCTGTTTCTGTGGTAACGCCCTTGAGTCCCTGCTTTTTTGCATAATAAGCCTGAGCAATAGCAGAATTGAGCTTATGGCTGCCGCTTGTATTGTTGCCCTCGAATTTATAATAGATCTTTGCGGGTGTTCCGAGAGCCTTTTCAAGACAGTGTGCGCGTACAAGGGGAGCGGGACGGTACATTTTGTAGAAATCCCTTATTTCCTGCGGGATCTCAATATAGGGGGTAGTGTCATCAAGTTCCTGAGCAACAAGCTCTTCACAGAATACAACACTAAGTTCTTCTGCTGAAAGAGGCTTGCCTGTGCCGGGATTAAGAAGCGGAGCCGGTTTATTTTTCATATCGGCTCTGAGGTTATACCATTTATCAGGTATCTCCGATTCGCTGAGATAAATTTTGTAAGGGATCTTGTTTTCGCTCATTTTAATTACTTCCTTTCAGATAAAAAATATTGTCATACAGGTACGAAAAAAAATAAACCCGTCCCTGCATTTTAATGCCGGGACAGGTAAAGATCCTGCGGTGCCACCCTGCTTGGCGAAAATCGCCCACTCATGCGTACTATCATACGCCGACCTCTTTTACGACAGGTCTTGCCGTCTTGCATACTCCGCTTCCGCGTTTCCTCTCGCCCTCAGAAGCCCATTCGATAATGATTCCTCTGCTGCGATCACACCGCCCGCAGCTCTCTGTAAGAGTACCCTCAGAATCTACTTACTCTTCTTCAACGGTTTATTGTATTTTATACTATCATTTTCAATTTGTCAATAGTTTTTTTATAAATAATACTGATAAAAAATCGAGTCAGATTTTCAACAGTTTTTAAAATCATGTTGAAAACACAGCAGGCGATTTCATTAAAGGCTTATTTTTTGGACTTAATATTAAAAAAATGATACATTTTATATTTTTTATGTTATAATGTACACTGAGGGTATGTACATACTTTACTTGATTATTATTTCATCTTATATAAATGAGAGGTAATATATGGAATATGATTATTTTACGATAAACTTTTTTCCGATAATGGGTGTCGCTTTTCTGACGATATTTCTTTGGAGAAATTCTTATCTTGAAAAAAATGTACGGCAGACCTTTTATTTTCTGTCCGGTCTGGTGCTTGTGGAGCTTTGCATTTACAATGCCGAGCTGCTTCTTGCATCGAGCTATGTAAATCTTCATTATATCCTGACCTTTGTATCTGCTCTCGGTTATTCTATACGTCCGCTGTCGCTGTATTTTCTTATTACACTTGTTCTGAGGAACGAAAGCCTTGCAAAGGTAAAGATACCGCTTTTAGTTCCGTTCATAATAAATATATTCTTTGCCTTTTCTTCATTTTTCACTCCGCTTACCTTCTATTATGACAGCCATAATGTCTATCACAGGGGAATGTTCGGGTGGACGACACATATCGTAATGCTGATATATCTTGTCGCAATGGTATTTATGTCATTTGCTCATTATGAGAATAAGCATAAGTTTGAAAGAATAATTATCATTGAAATGACAATTATACTCATTATAGGAGCGTTTGCAGAATCACTGTTCGGAAGCTATGCAGTACTCAGGTATTCTGAGATACTTTCTCTGATATTCTATTATATGTTCTTCCAGTCGGAGATGTATAAGGATGAAATAGTCGAAAAGCATATAGAGCAGACTAATATGACCGAGAATTTCACGCTGCAAATGGTAACTGTTCTTGCAAAAACGGTTGATGCGAAGGATTCATATACCAACGGTCATTCTCAGAGAGTAGCGGAGTATTCCAAAGAAATTGCATCTCGTCTGAATAAGGATGCAGCCTTTCAGAGAAAGATATATTATATGGGACTTCTGCATGATATAGGCAAAATAGGTATTCCGGATACTATTATCAATAAGACCTCAAAGCTTAATGATGAGGAATTTGCAATAATAAAGTCTCACCCTGAAATAGGCGCGCAGGTACTCAAGGATATCACCGAAATGCCGACTCTTTATTTCGGCGCAAGGTGGCACCATGAGCGTTATGACGGAAGCGGTTATCCCGATCATCTTGTGGGGGATGAGATACCATTTGAGGCAAGGATAATTGCCGTTGCGGATGTTTATGATGCAATGACCTCAAAAAGAAGCTATCGTGATGTTCTGCCTCAGGATGTTGTAAAGCTTGAAATGGAAAAGGCAAAGCGCTCACAGCTTGATCCTTATATCGTAAATATCATGCTTGAAATGATAAATGCGGATACATCATATGAAATGAGAGAAAAATAGTGAAGAAAAATACAGGCTGCTGTGCTATTGCTGCAACGGCCTGTATTATTGTTTAAAACTGTATTACTGGAAATCCTTCATATTATCCGAAAGCAATCCTGAAACACTGCTTGTGAAAAATTCATTTTCGGTGAGATTCAGATCGTCAGGCTTGCAAAGGTCAACAAAAAGTGTGTACTCGTAGTATGAGTTCTTTTCTGAGGACGGATCATAGGCGAAGGCTTCTGCGTCCGTAAGTGAATTGAAATATTCCTGAGGAGTGTACGGTATTTTTATTTTTGCGCCGAGGGTATCATGCGCCTTATTGTCGGTAAGAACTGCCGACATATTTTCAATGGATTTTTCAACAAATCCGCTTTGCTCCTTATTGGTATCAAATACATTACGCAAATAGTTCGGACCTAAAACATCCCATATTTTTTCATATTTTATAAGAGAAAGATCGTCATTGACAAGAAAATAATAAAAGATGTTTTCAAGCTCGCTTGTTATTGTCCATTTTCCGCTGTAAATATCGTTGTGGTCATATTTGTCGATATTTTTATTGAAGGCGTCAGCTAAAAGCTGTTTTATGTCATATTCCGGATCGGTAATTCCGAAGGAATCAAATTCAGTGAAAACAGCATCGGTAGAGGCAAGTCTCATGGCAGTTTTCTCATCATCCGTCATACCGCTGTATGTGTCGAAATAATTTTCATCGAACAAAGCAGACTCCTTATTGTATCTCCTGTGCAGCTCGGAATACAGATCGTTTTTTATATCAAGTCCGAAATATTCAGAAATGCAAATAAGCTTTGCAAGCTCGGAAGAGCCTGTTTTTCTTAGGTCGGTATGACTGATAAAATCCGCGGAGATATTTTTTAAATTATCCTTGTAGGTCTTATCCACGGGGATATGGTTCTTTTCCATAAGATAAAGACAGCCTGATGAGCCGTAATACTTATAAATTTTCAGTTCACTGTCCTCGCTGCTGCTGTATTTTATAAGCCCCGTACCTGCCGCTCCAATGAACCAAAGAAGCAGACAGAAGGTGGCAGCTGCCGATATTGCAAAAATAATATTTCTTGCGGTCTTATTTATCATTATTATCAGCCTTTCTGAAGGAATATAGTTTTTTTCAGAATTATTATATCAATAAATTTACCTGTTCGTCAATGAATTATTATCAAAGTACTGTTAAAAATCAAAAAAATGTGTTATAGTAATAATG
>CACXDV010000094.1 GCA_902766585.1 uncultured Ruminococcus sp. | reverse complement strand
AGGGGACATATCTGTATACCTATCAGATAAAGAAGCCCGGAAAGACCTCATGGACTACTCTCGGAGAAAAGTATGTGACAACAGCATCAAAGGTATTTACTGCAAAGCTAAGCGGTACTTACGAAGTAAGAGTGCTTGTAAAGGACGGCGCGGGTACTGTTAAATCCTTTAATGTGACAGTTAATTCAACGGGTACTCTCCTTATAAATAATTCAACCATAAGCGCTACCACCGCAAAGGTCGGCGACAAGGTAATGCTTGCAGCAGTTCCGGAAGGCGGTACGGCTCCTTACCGCTTCACATATGAATATAAAAAGCCCGGTTCTTCTTCATGGAAAACCATAGGCAAGAGAGGCGCGGCATATAAATCCGTTTCATTCACTGCCGAAACAGCGGGAACATATGAAGCAAGAGTTTATATTCAGGATGAAAGCGACTATGTAACGGTAAAGACGTTTAAAGTAACAGTTTCATAAAAAATTTGCAGAGGAAGAAGAAATTTTTCCTCTGCATTTTTTTACCCGAAACTTATTTAAAATTATGCCTGTTCCCTTGCAGTTATGCAAATCAAAAAACATTAGCGCTTAAAATGAAAGTTGACATTACAGTAGTGTAATGATACAATGGTATTATAAAATAAACTGATGGTTGAATCGGTAAAATATGATAAGGAGGAGCAGTATTATGAGTATAATAGGGGAACAGATAAAAAAATACCGTGTCAATAAAGAAATGACACAGGAACAGCTCGGTCAGATGATAGGTGTTACTACTCAGGCTGTTTCAAAATGGGAAAGAGGAGGGGTGCCCGATGCGGAAAGCATACCCCTTATTGCTGATGCGCTTGGTGTAAGTACGGATATACTTTTCGGCAGAGAAAATACGTCAACTATCATTGATATGATAATTGACGAGATTCAATCTGTGGACAAATCCGATGCTATGAAAAAAATTTTTCATTATCTCTGGGCTGCATCAATGGCTTTGCTTGATGAGAAAAATATCAAGGATAGCCTTGGTATTGAGCTGGTAGACAACCTGAAGCACTCGGAGGGCGTAGGCTATTACTCAAGATTCTGTCTGAACGAGGGTATTATGGATGCCAGACTAAATTCTGATTTTAAATACTTTTTCTTTATGCCCGAGCCGGAAATGGGTTTTTGTGAGGCTCTCGGAGACACGACGAATATAGCCGAAACAATGAGCGTTTTTTCAAACAAGGATTCGCTTAAAATACTGTTTTTTATGTATACTCGCTTAAATACTCCTCTTTCACTTTCCCTTATCTCCTCCCGAACAGAAATACTGGAAGAAAGAGCCGAAAAACTGCTGAAAAAAATGTGCGATATAAATATCATGAGATGCAGTAAGATCGAAACGGAAAACGGTTTTATCATGTCATATACATTCTTTAATGAAACGGTAGTATTACCGCTTCTGTATTTTGCAAAGGAAATACGCGAGGAAAAAATGTTGAACTGGGGAGTATGGTTTGGCAGAAGTAAACCGCTGTTTTAAATATTGTCCTTTTAGTTGTTTTATTTGTTGAATGGTTGTTTGATATTATTTGCTATTAAGGTTATACTGATGTCAGATGAGCATTTTCTAAAACAACGAGGAGGAGAGTTTATATGAGATACAGAAGTATTGTTACAGGAATTCTTGCAGCTGCTTTGTGTTTATCCTTTACAGCAGGATGCAGCAGCGGAACGGCACAGAACAAGGAAGAAAGCAAACCCTCTGCAAAGGCCGAAGAAAGCAGCCGTAACGATGAGGAAAGCACCGCTGCGGATAAGACGGAGGAAAGCAGAGAAGAAAAGGAAAATGACGGAATGCATACAGTTTTTATCAGGGATGCCGGTAAAAACAGTAAAATGACCGCAACATTCCTTAATACCGCCAATGGAAAAACAGAAAATGTTGAAATGACAAAATCAGAAGAGGCGGAGGATCATGTAACCTTTACCTGCAAGGGTGATCCGAAGCTTTATAATATGGTACATATCACATACGGCGATAATATTGTCAGCAGTGATCTGGCATTTAACAGATTTACGGCAGGATGGTACCTTAATGATAAGAAGCTCCTTCCTTATGCTGAGGGAATGGATCTGAAATATGATCCGGCATTTGATACGCATAAATTCAGTTTTGACGGCGTTGACAAATCCGTATATATCTGGACACCTAAGGATTATGATAAAAATTCGGAAGAAAAATATTCCACTATCTATATGTTCGACGGACAGACCATACTTGCTACAGGCAGAGGCAGAGGAATGGACAGCGATACTGATAGCTGGAATGTTTCCGAAAGCGTTACTGCGATGATGTCACAGACAGGCAATAAGGCTGTTATCGTTGGCATTTCCAATAATGAAGGCAACAGGGAAGATGAGCTTGTGCCTGATGTCGGAAATATCAAGGTTTTACCGAATGGCAAAATAATGCTCAATACCGGGAAGCGCGGAAATGCATTTGCTGATTTTGTCTGTGATACTGTCATGCCCTATGTTCAGGAAAACTACAATGTTTACACCGATGCAGAGCATACATCTCTTGCGGGCAGTTCCCTCGGCGGACTGGAAACATTTTATACTGTACTTGTTCATCCTGATAAATTCGGTACAGCCGGTGTAATGTCCGCATCATTCCAGCTCTATGATAACGATACATGGGCTGAGTTTGTAAAGGACAAGGTAAATATGGAAAAATTCCCCTTCCTTTATTTTTATGCAGGCGCATACGGCGGAGATAACGGAGATGTCAATGAGCCTGTGTACAATATGCTGATTGAGAAGGGTTATCCGAAGGACAAGCTTGTTTATGACAAATATGAGCCGGGCCGTCACGAGCCTATGTACTGGAGAAACATCTATCCGGAATTCTTACAGGCAATGTTTGAGCAGAAGGTCGAAGCGCTGGAATGTGGTGTTCCGGTAAAGTATGAAGAAAGAAAAAGCTTTGGAGATGTACCTCCTGAGATCAGCGTATCACCTGATGATCCCGGTCTCAAGGTCAAGGAAAACTTCATATATTTTGATAACAGCAAGACAAAATGGGATAAGGTATACGCCTATTGGTGGGACGCTATCCCGACAAATAAGATAAGCGGAGGATTGTACGGAGGCGATTGGCCCGGAATCGAGCTTGAAAGAATAGAAGGCACTGATATTTACCGCGCAGTGATGCCCATGGGACCGAGTAAGATAGTATTCAATTCAGGCGTGACAGATGAAGAGGTCAAAAAAGGTACTAACGCTTATCAGACAGAGAATATGGACTATGACGATCAGAAAAATGCAGGTCAGATTTTCCGTATAGATACATCAGTTGAACCAAAGGCAGGCACCGGTATTGAAAAAACAAAGTTCAAATATGCTTCGGGTTCATGGGAGGATTTTGAGCTTTAAGCGGATGTATCGGGCAAAATATCGCAAACAGAAAAATGAATGAAAAACCCGCTTGTTATTCCTTCGGGAACAGCAAGCGGGCTTTTTTATTTAATTTGATTTGACTGTATAGTATATTTTTT
>CACXDV010000093.1 GCA_902766585.1 uncultured Ruminococcus sp. | reverse complement strand
GACCGTCTATGAAAAAGTCCTCCGGCTTAACGGGCGCTGTCACAAACATATCGTCATTGAAGTATACAAACTGCTCTGCAAGCCCCTCTATACGATGAAAATTCACCTCGATAGGATTGCAGTTAAAGGTGGGAAGGTATTCATGCGGGATAAAATCCCTGTGATTCACAATATGCAGTTTCGGATGCTCACGGTTGAGCCATTTCGGAAGATGTCCCCAGGTGACGAAATGAATTTTGTTTACCCATGGAGCAAATTTTTCTGCTCCTCGGAAAAAAAACTCAAGATTGTCCCAGTCACGAAAGCGCACCTCGCTGTCTCCCTTGCCGGCGCTTCCGTCATAAAGGTGCTTTTCCGCAAGCCATTCCGGATCGCTTCCGTCTACCCATATCATTACAAAGTCGATTTTTTCCATGAGCTGTTCCCTCATTTACAGTTCTTTTACGGCGCGGTAATTTCTTTCACAGTTTTCGGTATCGTACAGGTCAAAAAATTCATCATGCCTGTCGAGATATATCTGCTGATTCCTGAAATCCTCCGCAGCGGCAGTCTCCAGCTCCCTGAAAACCGATTCCGCATCATAGCATACGGGGCCGAAGCCGTCATTTTCATAGCTGAAATAGCCCTCGGGGTACTGTCCGCGGCGGAAATCCTTATAGTCAAACTGATAATACAACAGTCTTTTTTTCATATACGCAAAATCCATAGCTATACTCGAATAATCAGTTATAAGATATGCGCTTTCCTTTAAAAGCTCCTGAACGTCATATTCCGGCCATGAGGCTATAGTTATATGCGGAGAGCTGATATTGAAATATGAAAGATAGGGCTGCATATCGCGGTGGGGATAGAATACTATATCCAGACCGAATTTTTCTGCAGCGGCATCAAGCTCAGGGGCACTCAGAAATGCGCTCCATGCTTTGAAATATTCGGTGTTTGTAAACTCGGAAACATCCTCTATCTCATATGAAGCTGAGGTCGGAGTAGCTATCCAGCTTCTCCATGTGGGCATTATCAGTACCTGCTTCGGCTTTACCTTCATATCGTGCAGATAATCAAGACGGCATATGCCAAGCTCCCTTACCCAGCCCTCCGGATAACCGTAGGTGCTGCTTACATAATCACATTCCCTTTTGGTGCTGCATACGAAAAGCCTCATTTTCGTATTCTCATAATACAGCCAGGGCATATCGTCCTTGATTATTCCATGCTGTAAAAATATCCTCGTATTTTTCAGCAGTCCCTTTACCTCAAGAAAATAGCATACCGCTGCATTCGGCTTTCCGCCCTTCTGTGAGCTGATATTCTTTTTTGCCGCAAGATAAAGTACCCAGTGGCGCAGACTGCCGTAATTCACGGTTTTGCCAAGCTCCTTTACCTTATTGTAATCAGGCGACTTGCAGCTTATGGCGTATACCGCGTCCTGTTCGGGATATTTTTCCCTTATGTAACGGAAAAAATGATATCCGTTGTCACGCGCTTCATTTTTATTATCGCAGATGAGCCATAGATCTCTTCTGAACAGCCTGTATATCAATGCGGCGGGAAGCGCAAGCAGAAAAAGGAATATATGCCCGATATCACCCGGCTTTACACGCTGCAGCTTCTGAAAAAGTGTTTCTTCCATATCATCAGTTCCTTTTTGAAGGTATCAGAGAACATCGGGAAGGTCTTTTCTCAGACGGTTGTAGTTATAAACGCCAAGACCTATTACAACAGCCATTTCAAGAAGTACTATAGCAAGCTCCCAGAGCGGGTGCAGATGTATGCCTGCCTTAAGCATTTCCTTTGCCTGCTTGTCCGGGTAGGTCGGAGCCTCCCATATCCAGCAGTTGCATATCATTGCCTTCCTGTAGGCATTTACGAAAAACGCAAGGGGATTGCACATCAGTATATTGCGGATAACATCATTCTTTAAGCGGTAGGAATCATAGCCTATCGCCGAAAGCCAGAACAATCCGGACATGATAGTATTTATGAAATTCAGATAGTCCTTGCTGAATGCGCTCATCGGCGCAAGCGACCATGTAAGCGCGAGGAAAAAGACAAACATCATCGGCGCAAGTATCAGAAGCTGAAGATTATATATGCTCGGAGCAATACCGCCGAAAATGGTTATATACATATACGTCAGCGACAGCAGGAAAATATGGATATAGAATTTTGATATTGTCGTATAGGTCATTATTACCGAAACGGGAAACGATACCTTGTTTACGAATTGCCTGTTGTCCGCTATCGAACGCGAGCCTCTTCCGATACAGTCGCTCATAAAAAACCACGGAACAAAGCCCGACATGATGAAAAGGAAATATTCAACGCCCATTTCCTTGCTGGAGCTTCCTCTCAGTATGGAAAATGCGAACCAATATACAAAGAGCTGGAATACAGGCTTAACAAGCGCCCACAGCGGACCGATGACCGCGCCCTTGTAGGTTTTCAGCAGATCCTCCTTTGCAAGCATTATCGTCTGCTTGCCGAAGCCCCTGTGCTCGCGGGGGATCTGCAGAACTGCCTGCTTGAACCCGCTTAAAAACTTCGTGAGCTTGCTTCTTCTGTCTATCATAATATCAGAGCTTGTCACTTAGATTACCTCCTGTTTCGTTTTTTCGCTGACACAGCGTTTTACCTCTTCTATTTCCTGCTTTGCGGAGCCGTCAAGACTGCTTTTCCAGAACGGCAGCTCGATCATGCCCACGACTGTACCGAAGCCGTAGAAAATATGCAGCAATGGGAATATCAGCGGCAAAAGCGCAAGATATATGCTCTTTTCCTCCGCGGATATCACGGCAGTAAGCGTCATTAGCAGGTCAGCAGCAGAATATGCCCCGATCAGCAGCCAGAACGGAAGACATAATATCCATGCTCCGGTGCATAAGCCTGTTATCAGCATTATCAGGCACATTACTAACGCCGCTGCAAAGCAGAAGGGGACAAAGTGAAATACCGAAAGACATTTCGGACATACCCCCGCTGTCAAGCCTATCCATTTGCCGTTGCCGAATTTCTGTCCGAGCATAGCCGAAAGCGACGGACGGATATTCTGATATGATATTATTTCATCACTCATACATATCCGATAGCCGTTCTGACGTATGCGCCAGTGCAGCTCATTGTCCTCTGTCCTGCCGAGTGATTCGTCAAAGCCTCCGACCTTGCCGAATACTTCTCTTCTGTATGCTCCGTGAAACAGTGAGGAAACATATTTCTTTCCTCCCTGCTGCCGTCTGTAGCCCGCTATGGAGCTTCCGAACATTGAGCTTTCCGCGAGGAGCAGCATTTTTCTGTAGGGCGTGGGCGACAGTATATTATTCGGTCTTGCCCCTCCGCATACATATTCTCCCTCAGAAATAAGCTTCATATTCTTTTCTATAAAATCTGCCGGGATAGAGGCATGGGCATCCACACGGATGATAACATCACCCTCTGCCGCCTTTATTGCCATATTCCAACCCGCTGCCTGTATCCTTCTCGTATTATCTATGACCTGTATACCCATATATGCAGACCTGTTTTCATCTGCAAAGCGTGTCATTATCTGCTTTGTATCATCCTGTGAGCCTCCGTCCGCAAGAACTATCTCGGTAAGCTCCTTCGGATAGGTCTGGGATAATACGTCCTTTAACAGAGCCGGCAAAGCCTGATGCTCATTATATGCTATTATGCACAAGGAAACCGTCATTTTTTCACTGTCCCCATATAAATATTTTATTACACATTCAGTATTATTATAGTTTTTTACAGCCTCTTTGTCAATCATATAAGTGATTTTCGGAAGGATAACAAGGCATATTATTTTTTATCCGAAAATATTGGCTAAAGTCCCTATCACGCCATATGAAAAGATACAGATGACAAGAAAAAAAGGTTGTAAATTATTCTTCAAAATGGTATAATCAGGATATAATAATATCAAGGACGGGAAAATAATGGCATATGTAGACCACACGATAGAACAAGCAATGGACTAAAAACGAAAGATTTATCAAAATGCATTTAAATTAAACAGCCTATAAGAAATGGAGTTTCAATCTATGCGGATAATGTATAGTAAAAAGTCATTGAAATTCCTTGCAAAGCAGGATAAGG
>CACXDV010000092.1 GCA_902766585.1 uncultured Ruminococcus sp. | reverse complement strand
AGGGTAACAAATATGATATAACGGATTACAATATCGGAATAAAAAATGCTTATAATTTTGAACAGCAGACCGTTTTCACGGGGCAATTCGACGAATTTTTTGTATTTCTTCAAAACTGTTGACAACCCGACGGCTTTGTTATATAATTCTTACATCAACAGCAATGGCGCTGTAGGTTAAGAAGACGGACCTACGGCGCCTCTTTTGTCTACTCTTACAAAAATTTATTGATTGGAGCGTAATTTATGTTGAATGTACCTGAAATGTTCGGATCATCAGTTTTTAACGACGAGGCTATGAAAAAGTATCTCCCGAAGGGAACCTATAAGGAACTCAAAAAAACTATTGAGGACGGCAAACCGCTGGATATCAATATCGCAAATGTCGTTGCCCACGCTATGAAGGAATGGGCTATCGAAAACGGCGCAACACACTATACTCACTGGTTCCAGCCTATGACCGGCATCACTGCCGAAAAGCATGACAGCTTTATCTCTCCCACATCCGGCGGAAAGGTTATCATGGAATTTTCCGGCAAGGAGCTTATCAAGGGCGAACCTGATGCATCAAGCTTCCCCTCCGGCGGTATCAGAGCTACCTTTGAGGCAAGGGGCTATACTGCATGGGACCCCACATCCTATGCCTTTATCAAGGACGGTTCACTTTGTATTCCGACAGCCTTCTGCTCCTATACAGGTGAAGCGCTTGATAAAAAGACACCTCTTCTCCGCTCCATGGAATGTATAAATACTCAGGCTCTCAGAATAGTAAGACTTTTCGGTGATACTGAGACAACTCATATTTCAACGACAGTAGGTCCGGAGCAGGAATATTTCCTTGTGGACAGAAAGGCTTACGAAAAAAGAAAAGACCTTATCTACTGCGGAAGAACTCTCTTTGGCGCAAGACCTCCGAAGGGACAAGAGCTTGATGACCATTATTTCGGTTCAATAAAGCCCAGAGTTGCCGAATTTATGAAGGATCTTGATGAGGAGCTCTGGAAATACGGCATACTCTCCAAAACAAAGCATAATGAAGTCGCACCTGCCCAGCATGAAATGGCACCGATTTTCGATACAACAAACATTGCTACCGACCATAATCAGCTTACCATGGAAATCATGAAAAAAACCGCGGAAAAGCACGGTCTTGTATGTCTTCTCCATGAAAAGCCCTTTGCAGGCGTAAACGGCTCAGGCAAGCACAATAACTGGTCTATGTCTACCAATACCGGAAAGAATCTTCTTGATCCGGGCAAGAATCCCAGAGAAAACACTCTCTTCCTTGTTATACTTGCCTCTGTTATACGCGCTGTTGACGAGCATCAGGACCTTCTCAGAATATCTGTTGCAAGTGCCGGAAATGACCACAGACTCGGCGCAAATGAGGCTCCTCCGGCTATCATTTCCATGTATATCGGTGACGAGCTTACTCAGGTACTCCGCTCTGTCCTCAGCGGTGAAAAATACGTTGCAGGCGGAAATCAGGTTATGAGAACAACTGCCGAGGTACTTCCCAACTTTACAAAAGACACCTCAGACCGTAACCGTACATCGCCCTTTGCATTCACAGGAAATAAATTTGAATTCAGAAGTGTTGGTTCTGCTGAGAATATTGCTTGCGCCAACTTTATGATCAATACTATCGTTGCAGACGTACTTGGTGATTTTGCCGACCAGCTTGAAAAAGCAGATGACGTAAAGGCGGCTGCCGAAGCTCTTGTAAAGAAAACCGTTGAACAGCACAAGAGAATAATCTTCAACGGAAACAACTATTCTGAGGAATGGATCGCCGAAGCTGAAAGAAGAGGACTTCTTAACCTTCGTTCCGTACCCGATGCGCTTCCTCTTTATACAAGCGAAAAGAACATCAGCCTGTTCACAAAGCATCATGTTCTGACAGAGAAAGAGCTTCGTTCAAGATGTGATGTTCTTCTTGAGAAGTATTCAAAGATAATCAACATTGAGGCGCTTACCGCGCTTGATATGGCTAAAAAGGACATTGTTCCCGCTGTATCATCCTATATAAAAGAGCTTGCGGAGACTGCCGCTGTTGTCAAGACAGTTGATCCCGAGCTTGTACCCGCAGCACAGACTGAGCTTCTCAAAAAGCTCACAGGTCTGCTCAACTGTTTTGTTAAGAAAATTGAAATTCTTGACAAGGCTGTTGT
Source organism: uncultured Ruminococcus sp. (assembly GCA_902766585.1). GTDB lineage: Bacteria > Bacillota > Clostridia > Oscillospirales > Acutalibacteraceae > UBA1213. The sequence goes on along the minus strand of CACXDV010000092.1, from coordinate 239 downwards.
CGGCGCAAAGGACATCTCCGATATCGCCCAGAACGCAATGTATTTCAAAGAGCACGTTCTTGCCGCCATGCAGGAGCTTCGTGCTGTTGCTGATGAAATGGAAACCAATATGTCCTCAAAGGCTTGGCCTTATCCCTCCTACGGCTCCATGCTTTTCAGTGTCTAAACACAGTCCCTGTGCTCTGTATTTCGCGGCGGGGTGCCCCCGCTGTCGATTCGGCACAGTCCCTGTGCTCTGT
>CACXDV010000091.1 GCA_902766585.1 uncultured Ruminococcus sp. | reverse complement strand
GATGCGGCGGTATTATTGTCTGCTACTATCTGTGCGCCGCAGGTCGGGCATTGATAAAGTCTTGTGTTTTCTTCAAATTCGGTATTTGCTCTTTCCTCTTCCGAGGTCAGCGGCGCTTCCGGAGGAGGATTGTTTCTTCTTTCGTTTTCCTCGCGTTCATTGTCGAGTACCTGCTGGGCAAGCTCATTTATCTGGTTTTCGTCAAATTCGCCGAGACAGTATTCACAGCAGAATTTCTGTTTATCAGGGACAAATTCGAGCTTTGCACCGCAGTTAGGGCAGTCATAGGACTTTACATCCATTTGCTGTTCACTCCTTAAAAGAAAATAATAGATTTAAAAATATTATACTATATTTGACTTGTCTGTGTCAATTTGTATTTACATTCTGTCGGATTTGAGTTATAATTTAAAAGAAAATGATTTAAGGAGAGTAATATCAATGGAGCATTTTGAAAAGACAATTGATTCAAAGGAAATATTCAACGGCAGAGTACTTCATGTACTGCATGATACCGTTGAGCTTGAGGACGGTACGACCGCTATGCGCGAGATAGTAGAGCATCCGGGCGGAGTATGCATTGCAGCGCTTACTAAAGATAATGAGCTTTTGTTTGTAAGACAGTTCCGCTATCCTTATAAGGAAATTGTGCTTGAGCTTCCGGCAGGAAAGCTTGAAAAAGGACAGACTCCTCTTGAAAACGGAAAAAGAGAGCTTCTTGAAGAGACAGGAGCTGCCGGCAGCCATTATATGCCTCTCGGAAAGGTATATCCCAGCCCCGGCTATACGGGAGAGATAATACATCTGTATTTCTGTACGGTAGAGGAATTCGGCGAACAGCATCCCGATGACGATGAATTTGTCACGGTAGAGAGAATACCGATAGACAGGGCAGAGGAAATGGTACTCAATAATGAGATACCCGATGCCAAGACACAGATAGCCGTGCTAAAGGCAGCGGCACTTGTAAGAAAAATGAACGGACAGTGAGATGACTGAAAAATGAATCCTGTAATAATCATCGGTGCGGCTGCTCTGGTTCTGTCGCTGCTTGTCATTACTGTTCTGAACAAGCCGAGCGTGCCGCTGATTACAAGCGCATTTATAGTTACGCTTATATTCTTTGTGATATCGACCTATCTGATAGACAGCGCCTTGTCCAATTCGACAATATCCGAGCAGCTTAGCGGATTTGTAAGCTTTCTTGTGATGAAGCCTTCGCCGTCTGCTGAGGAGCTGGAGTTTTCATTCAGGGTGTTTATGTTCACCGATATCGGACTGTTTGCTTCATGCATAATTTCAATGCTTGTTGAGTCTATGGTGATACTCAGGAAAAATTCGGAGCAGTGAATATGAAAAAAAGTGCAGGAATATATATACATATTCCCTTTTGCAGGAGTAAATGTCCCTACTGCGATTTTTATTCCCATGCGGGAAATGAAGAACAGCTTTCCGGCTATACCGCCGTACTTACGGAAAAGATATCAGAAGCTGCAAAAAAATATGAGCTGTGTGCTGATTCCCTTTATTTCGGGGGAGGCACTCCGGGATTACTCGGTGCAGAAAGGCTTTGCGGACTGATAGGTGCCGTAAGGGACAGCTTCGGAATTGCTGACGGATCTGAGGTCACTGTTGAGGTGAATCCGTGCTGTAATACAGATTTTGAGCTTCTTCGTAGGGGCGGGGCAAACCGTATTTCCATTGGCGTACAGTCCGCAAATGATAATGAGCTTAAAATGCTTGGAAGACAGCATGACAGGAAAACTGCCGCTGAATGTATCAGAGCGGTGGCAAACGGCGGATTTGATAATATTTCGCTTGATCTCATGCTCGGCATACCCTTTCAGACAAAGGGATCACTGAGAAGAAGCGTTGATTTTTGCGCTGAGAGCGGAGCAAGCCATATTTCGGCATACCTTCTTAAAATTGAGGAGGTTACGGTATTTCATAAAAAAGGGGACAGTCTGCCGCTTCCGGACGAGGATGAGGCAGCGGAACTGTATGAGGAGCTTTGCGCCTTGATGAAGGAATACGGCTATGAGCATTATGAGATATCCAATTTCTGCAAAAAAGGCTTTGAGGGCAGGCATAATCTGAAATACTGGCATGATGAGGAATATCTTGGAATAGGCCCCTCGGCACATTCCTTCATCAATGGGAAAAGATTCTATTATCCGCGGAACATGAAGAGGTTTTATGCGGATGAGGTGATCGATGACGGAACAGGCGGGGATGAGGAGGAATTTATCATGCTCGGTCTGAGACTGTCGGAGGGAATAACAAAGGACAGCTTTTATCTGCGTTTCGGCAGAGAGCTTCCCGAAAAATATATTAAAAGAGCGCGTGTCTTTACGGACAGCGGACTTGTCCGTATAACGGAAGGCGGTTTTGCGCTCACTGAAAAGGGCTTTCTTGTATCAAATTCGCTTATAGCAGAAATAATAGGATGAAAGGATGTGAGAGAATGGAAGAAAGTTTAGGATCAAAAAGTAAAAAAAGATATACTCTCGGTGAAGAAATATTCAATTCGGTTTCTCATGGAGTGGGAGCGCTGCTTTCTATTGCAGGCACAGCAGTTCTTACCGTTTTTGCAGCCTTATACAATGATGCATGGGCGGTGGTAAGCTGTGCGCTTTTCGGCGGTTCGCTGATAGTGCTCTATACGATGTCAACGCTTTATCATGCGATAACAAATGACAGGGCAAAGGCTTTTTTCAGGATAATGGATCATAATACGATTTTTTTCCTGATAGCGGGTACATATACCCCTATTACGTTCGTACCGCTGAGAGGCGCTCTCGGCTGGGTGCTTTTCGGTATTGTGTGGGGCGCGGCGATACTGGGGATAGTATTCAACTCCATAGACCTTGAAAAATTCCGTAAGCCCTCGATAGTATGCTATATAATGATGGGCTGGGTAATTATTATTGCCGTAAAGCCCATGCTTGAGAATGTCAATGCCTTATCCTTGTGGTTTCTGCTGATAGGAGGAATCTTCTATACAGTCGGCGTGATATTCTATACAAAGAAGAATATAAAATATTTCCACAGCGTATGGCACTTGTTTACGGTAGCGGGAAGTGTGTTCCATTATTTTTCAGTATTGCTTATGATAATCCAATAATAAAGGAGAAAAGCTCATGTCATTCAAAAAAAGGGGATATATTGTGGCTGAGGTCACAAAAAAGGGAGAGATAAGTCTTAATAAGGGGCATCCCTGGATATATGATGCCGAGGTCGTATCGCTGGACGGAGAGCCTTATGACGGCGAAATAGTTGATGTTGTAAGCTCAAAGGGCAGATTTATCGGCTCAGGCTTTTATAACAGCAATTCAAAGATAAGAATAAGGCTTTTTTCAAGGAATGCCAATGACAGATTTGACGAGGCATTTTTTGAAAGAAGGATACGCTATGCATGGGAATACCGTAAAACCGTAATGGGTGATGACCTTGACTGCTGCAGGATAATATTCGGTGAGGCTGATACCTTTCCGGGACTTACAGTAGATAAGTTCCACGATATACTTGTTGCACAGACTTTGTCGCTCGGCATAGAAAAAAGGAAGGATATCATTTTCCCGCTTCTTGTAAAGGTACTTAATGAGGATGGCTGCAATATCAGGGGAATATATGAAAGAAATGATGTCAAGGTCAGGCTTTTGGAGGGTATGGAGGAAGGAAAGGGCTTTTATCCTGTTCCCGGTTTGCCTGTACCCGAAAGCACTGTTACGGATATCACGGAAAACGGAATAAAATATCATGTAGATTTTGAAAACGGTCAGAAAACAGGATTTTTTCTCGACCAGAAATATAACCGCCTTGCCGCTGCAAAAATCGCAAGGGGCAAAAGAGTGCTTGACTGCTTCACACATACAGG
>CACXDV010000090.1 GCA_902766585.1 uncultured Ruminococcus sp. | reverse complement strand
GGCTCTCTTGAAAAGCATATTCTTGAAAAGTATGGTAAGCCTACACCGGCGGCTTTATGTGAAAGTGCTTTATATCATGCTTCGCTGCTTGAAAAGTTCGATTTTGATGATATCGTTCTTTCAATGAAATCCTCAAATGTTGAGTTTATGACACAGGCTTATGAGCTTGCGGCAGAGAAATGCAATTATCCGCTTCATCTCGGTGTTACAGAAGCGGGTACATATCGCGCAGGCATAATCAAGTCCTCGATAGGTATTGGTTCATTGCTGCTTAAGGGAATCGGTGATACCATAAGAGTTTCACTTACCGATGATCCGGTCAAGGAGGTATATGCTGCAAAGGATATACTTACATCACTCGGACTTAATAAGAAGGGAATACGATTTATTTCCTGTCCTACTTGCGGCAGAACAAGAATTGACCTTATAAAAATTGCTCAGGAAGCAGAGGAGCTGCTTAAGGATTGTCCTAAGAATCTTACTGTGGCAATTATGGGCTGTGTTGTAAACGGTCCCGGAGAAGCAAGAGAAGCGGATATAGGTATTGCAGGCGGTGTTAATAACGGATTGATTTTCAAGAAAGGTGAAATAATCCGCAAGGTTCCTGAAGATCAGCTTCTTAGCGAGCTTATCAAGGAAATAGAAAAAATGTAAGTATTTTGATATAGCTTCAGAGATCTGATCTCTGAGGTTATATCATTTATTCTATTAAAAAAGGATGAGGAGATAGCTTGAAATCATTTGGTGAATTTTTTGAAAAGTATATAGATGTATCAAAGCTTCCTGATAGTATAAATAACAGCATTATTCTCAATGTATCTGTAGACTCAGTCAACAGGACTATGTTCATCAGCGCACAGTGTCCTGCACTTGTTGACCGTAATGATATTTTTCTTACGGAGAATCTTATAAGAAACGGTGTTCTGAATCTTACAGGCTGCTATTTCAGTCCTCGTTATGACAGTACATTGTTTGACACGGACTATTTTCCTCAGCTTGTTCTGGAGCTTAAAAGGCGTAATGCTTCACTGAATGGTACACTGAACGATTCTACCGTTACTATGGACGGGAACAGGCTTGTTATAGAATTGAAGCATGGGGGAAAAGAGCTTCTTGACAGCAAGAGGTTTGACATTAATCTGTCTCAGCTTATTAAACAGGAATTCGGTATCAACCTTAAGGTTTGTTACAGTGGAATACTGAATTTAGATATTGAAGATCCTGAATACATAAACCATCAGAAAACACTTGAAGAAAAGGTTCTCAGAGATATTCAGATACAGCAGCAGGAGCAGTATGAAGCAATGATGAATACTGCAAATGAAAGAAAGGCAAAGCAGTCAGGAGGTATCAGTATTGCTCCCGGAGTAAATACGGAAATAAGTTTCAGAGATAAGGAGAATATGGTACCTCACTATATACCTGAAAGCGCTAATCCCATATTCGGCTCGCCGGTACACGGAGATGTAGTATGTCTCAATCAGATAACTGCCGAATCCGGCAAGGTAATTGTATGGGGACAAATTACATCGATCGAAATAAAGGATACTAAAAACAAAAGAAGTAAGATCATTAACATAGTTATTACTGATTTTGTCAGCTCGGCAAATGTCAAAATTTTTGAGAATAACGAAAAGGTTCAGCCGCTTTTGGATCTTAAAAAGGGTATGTGTATACTTGTAAGAGGTGAAACTGAATTTGATACTTTTATACACGATACTTGTATAAAGGCAAGGGCAATCAGTGTTGTTGCAATACCGAAAATTGTTGATAAAGCAGAAAAGAAGCGTGTTGAGCTTCATTTACATACAAATATGTCGGAAAAAGATGGTATTTCCAGCGCTGGTGATCTGATAAAGCGTGCATATGAGTGGGGAATGCCTGCAATAGCTATTACAGATCATGGTGTTGCTCAGGCATATCCAGATGCTATGAATGCCTGTGACGCAATACGAAAAAAAGGCGGAAAATTCAAGGTTATTTACGGAGTTGAAGCTTATTTTATTAATGACAAGGCAGCGCTTGCTGTCAATGGTGAATCGGATATTCCACTTAACGGAGAATTTGTTGTATTTGATATTGAAACAACAGGTCTTAATGCTTCAAGAGAAAGAATAACCGAGATCGGCGCATTTAAGCTTGTTAACGGTGAAATAACCGATAAGTTTTCAACCTTTGTAAATCCCGGAATGCCTATTCCTGAGAAAATCACGGAGCTTACCGGAATTACAGATGAAATGGTTGCAGATGCTCCAAATGAAGCTGATGCCATCGCAGAATTTCTTAAATATTGCGGCGAAGGTGCAGTTGTTGTTGCACATAATGCTTCATTTGATACTTCTTTTATCAAAGCAGCCGCAGAAAGAAATAAGCTTTCGTATACGCTTACTCATATTGATACCCTCGCAATTTCGAGAGGTCTTTTTACTCAGTTAAATAAACATAAGCTTGATAGTATAGCAAAATTCCTTAAGCTTGGAAACTTCAATCATCACAGAGCATATGATGATGCATTCATGCTTGCTAAAATTTTTCAGGTTATGCTTAAAAAGCTTTCCGAGGAATTTAATGTTAAAACAATTTCTCAGATAAATACGCTTCTTCCGAAGCCTAATTTCAAATCCTTCAAATCCTATCATCAGATAATTCTTGCAAAAAATCAGTTGGGACTTAAGAATTTGTATAAGCTTATTTCCAAAGGACATATTGATTATTTCTATAATAAACCCCTGATTCCGCGTTCAGAGCTTGAGAAGCTTCGCAGCGGACTTATAATAGGAAGCGCCTGTGAAGCGGGAGAACTGTTCAGGGCAATAGTTGAAGGTAAAAATTGGGATGAGCTTAAACAGATCGCATCATTTTATGATTATCTGGAGATACAGCCGATAGGAAATAATATGTTCATGCTCAAGAACGGTACAGTAAAATCTGTTGAGGAACTTCAAGATTTCAACAGGACTGTAGTAAAGCTTGGTGAGGAGCTTAATATTCCTGTTGTAGCGACCTGTGATGTGCACTTTATGGATCCTTATCAGAGTGAATTTCGCAAGGTTATAATGGTTTCTATGGGATTTACAGATGCAACAGAGCAGGCACCTCTATACTTAAGAAATACTGAGGAAATGCTTGCAGAATTTGAATACCTCGGAAAAGAAAAGGCATATGAAATAGTTGTTGAGAATACCAATCGTATTGCCGATATGGTAGAAAACCTCCGCGCTGTTCCGAAGGGAAATTTTCCCCCGTTTATTCCGGGCGCTGAAGAGGATCTTACGCGAATCACCTGGGAACGGGCAAAGAATTTGTATGGAGATCCATTGCCGGAAATAGTAAAGGCAAGAATAGAAAAGGAGCTTAATTCTATCATTAAAAACGGATTCTCTGTGCTTTATATGACAGCTCAGAAGCTTGTTGCCAACTCAAATGAAAATGGTTATCTTGTAGGTTCGCGTGGTTCAGTAGGATCGTCATTTGTTGCAACAATGTCGGGTATTTCTGAGGTAAATCCCTTGTGTCCGCATTATGTTTGCCCGAAATGCCACAATAGTGAATTTTTTAACGATGGCAGTGTTGGCTCTGGCTTTGATCTTCCACCTAAAAAATGTCCGAACTGTGGAACAGATTATATACGCGACGGACATGATATTCCCTTTGAGACCTTCCTTGGATTCAAGGGTGATAAGACACCGGATATTGACCTTAACTTTGCAGGCGAGTATCAGACACGCTCTCATCGTTATACAGAGGAACTGTTCGGTAAGGAAAACGTATTCAAAGCAGGTACTATAGGTACTATAGCTGATAAGACAGCACTTGGATATGTTAAAAAGTATGAAGAAAAAACCGGAGTATCTCTTTCAAGGGCTGATGAGTTACGTCTTGCAGAAGGCTGTACCGGTGTAAAGAATACAACAGGTCAGCATCCGGCGGGAATGGTTGTTGTACCGAGACAAAATGATATCTTTGAGTTTTGTCC
>CACXDV010000089.1 GCA_902766585.1 uncultured Ruminococcus sp. | reverse complement strand
ATTTTGTCGTTTCGCACAAAGCCCGAAGCTTACATACTCAACTAACATATATATCTTATCATAGTATAATCATTTTTTCAATAGCAAAATTATAATTTTTAATAAACATTCTTATTTTATATTACTATATAACTATTATGAATACTAAAATACTGAAAAAATAATATATGTGTTATGATTTTTCTTCTTTTGCAGGATTTACATGAACCATGATGTGTTTGATTTTTGGAAAGTTTTCTTCAACGGCATCATGTACCCTTTCAGCAATTTCATGTGCTTCACATAAGGTTTTGTTCCCGTCCGCGCATATTTCTATATCCACATATATACGGTTGCCGAAAACGCGGGTTTTAAGCAGATCAATACCTTTGACGTCCTCCTGCTTCAGAACACATTCTCTGATAGAGTATTCCGTTTCAATGTCACATGATCTGTCGATCATTTTATCAACAGCGTCCTTGAAAATGTCGTAGGCTGCTTTGAGGATAAAAAGACAGATGATAAGGCTTGCAATAGGTTCAAGAGCAGGAAAACCGTTTCTTGCGCCGACAATACCGATCAGTGCGCCGACAGAAGAAAGAGCATCGCTTCTGTGGTGCCATGCATCAGCCATTACAGCGCCAGAGTCAATTTTTTTTGCATAGTGGCGGGTATACCAGAACATACCCTCCTTTACTGCAATAGAAACGAGCGCAGCTATCACTGCTAAAATTCCGGGTTCAGTCATAGTATCAAAATCACCGGAATTAAGAGCAGTTATTGCATTTGCTCCGATAAAGCAGCCTGTAACGATAAGTACGACAGCGAGAACAATAGCAGCGACACATTCAAATCTTTCATGTCCGTAAGGGTGCTGACGGTCGGATTTTTTTGCGGACAGTCTGACACCGATAATTACAATAAAACTGCTGAAAACATCGGAAGCTGAATGAACGCCGTCACTGACCATTGCGGAAGAATTGGCAATAAAGCCTGCTGCGACCTTGCCTAAAGCGAGAACGGTATTTGCGATTATGCTGACGGTTGATACCCGTACAGCGGTTTTAATGGTGTTTTGTTCTATAGAGGTATTATTCATAATTTAGTTCCTCCTTAATTATGTAAGTATATTAATGAAAATGATAAAATATGCATAAAAAGGTATAAAAAAACGGGACTGAATAAAAATACAGTCCCGCGGATAATGCCCCCGCTGCCACAATAGTGACCTGAGAAAATGCTTTCTCTGTCTATATGTGAGAATTATACCACGAAACTGACAAATTGTCAAATATTTATTATATAAATAGTATATTTTTTTCTTGTGTAATTAGTATATTTTTTTCTTGATTATTTGATATAAATTGAGTATAATTAGTATGTGAAATATTGTTTTTACAGGAAACTTATTATGGAGGTGGTAATACATGGGCTCTGACTATCACAGTCAGCGTTATATAATAAGGAGCGAAATGTGTTATCATCATTCATGCTCCGAAAAGGGGAAGGAAGTTTCCAATGGTCAATTATTACAAAACAATAAATAATCGTATCGAAGAGATAAAGGAGTATGAACCGGGATGCTGGGTAAACTGTGTTGAACCCGGAGATGATGAGGTACAGTATCTTCTGGATTTCTTCAAGATACCGCCTGAGCTTCTGCGGAGTGCATTAGATGAAGAGGAATCCTCCCATATAGACAGTGAGGATGATACAACTCTCATTATTATAGATGTACCTGTTGTAGAGAAGGTGTCGGGGGGCATATCCTATTCCACAATGCCTCTTGGTATAATGATAACGCCTGATAATGTTATTACTGTATCAATAAAAGAAAGTACCATACTGACCGAGTTTTCGGAGGGTGTGGTAAAGAATGTAATGACAAATTACAAGACTCATTTCGTACTGCATATAATGCTTCGCATGGCTTCAAAATATTTGCAGTATCTTAAACAGATAGATAAGATAAGCAGCCGTATTGAGCGTAGTCTGCGCCGGAGCGCAAAGAATAAGGAGCTTGAGCAGCTGCTTGATGTTGAAAAATCTCTTGTTTATTTTTCCTCATCACTTAAATCCGACGAGATAACACTTGAGAAGATAATGAGAGGAAGATATATAAAGCTTTATGAAGAGGATCAGGATCTTCTTGAGGATGTGCTTATCGAGGTAAAGCAGGCTGTTGACATGGCTGCGATATATCTGAACATTCTTAATGGAACGATGGATGTATTTGCATCAATTATTTCCAACAATCTTAATGTCGTGATGAAGATACAAGCGTCACTTACCCTTCTGGTATCCGTTCCGACGGTAATATCGGGTATTTACGGAATGAATATTATAGGCGGTCTGCCGTTTGACCGATTATGGTGGTTCCCGCTTTTGATTTCGGCGATACTAATGGTTTTGATGTACATAATTCTGAAGCGCAAGGATATGTTCTGAGTTATGTAATTCAATAATATTAAAGGATAGGTATAATTTATGAATAATGATAAGCTTTTTCATCTTGATATTGCTGCCGACCTTCGTGTCGGATATGCGATATTGCCGGGTGATCCGGGCAGAGTCGATAAGCTGGCGAAATTTATCGAATCTCCGCTTCAGATAGCGTATAACAGAGAATTCAGGTCGGTACTCGGAACTGTTGCAGGGGAGAAGGTACTGATAACATCCACAGGTATAGGCGGACCTTCTGCTGCGATAGCGCTTGAGGAACTTTCAAAGCTTGGCGTGCATACTGCCGTTCGAGTAGGTACCTGCGGAGGGATACAGATGGAGGTGGTTCCCGGGGATCTGATAATTCCCGTTTCAGCAGTAAGGATGGAGGGAACAACAAAGGAATATGCGCCTGTAGAGTATCCTGCTACTGCTGATTTTAAGGTGACGCGGGTACTTGCTGATGTTGCCGAAAAAAACGGTTATCGCTATCATACGGGTGTCATTCAGAGCAAGGATTCATTTTATGGTCAGCATTGTCCCGGCACAATGCCGGTAAGCTATGAGCTTGAAAACAAATGGAATGCATGGAAGGCGCTCGGAGTATTAGGCTCGGAAATGGAAACTGCGGCATTGTTTACAGTCGGTGCCGTAAGGAATATCAGAATGGGCTGTGTTCTTCATGCGCTTTGGAATCAGGAAAGAAAAAAGCAAAGCCTGCCCGACAGAGACGATTTTGATATGGATGCAGCTATAAAAACGGCTGTCGGAGCAGTCAGAATATTGATAGAACAGGAAGAAAACTGATGGAAAAGGGTGAAAGGATAAAGCTTGTTTCAATTGCGGGACCTACAGCATCCGGGAAAACTGCACTTGCCGTAAAGCTTGCAAAAAGGTTTAATGGTGAGATAATATCCGCTGATTCCATGCAGATATATAAAGGGATGGATATAGCGACCGCAAAGCCTTCTGAGGAAGAAAAAATGGGAGTTCCTCATCACCTTATGGATTTTCTTGATCCGGGTGAAGCCTTTTCTGTAGCGGATTTTGTAAAGCTGGCGCATGAAGCGGCAAATGATATTGCATCACGCGGAAAGCTGCCTGTTTTATGCGGAGGAACAGGGCTTTATATACGTTCGTTTCTTGAAAATATAAGCTTTTCCGAGCAGCCTCCCGATCCGGATCTGAGAAGGGAACTTGAGGAACGCTTTGAAAAAGAGGGCGGCGAAGCGATGATCTCATATCTTCGCACATTTGATCCCGAAACAGCGGATAAGCTTATGCCTTCAAACAGAAAAAGAATACTGAGGGCAATAGAGCTGTATACGGTAAGCGGGGTAACAATGTCGGAGCAGATGAGAGCCTCCCGTTCACAGCCGCCGAAATATGATTTTACAGCTATACTGCTTACATTCAGAGACAGGGAAAAACTGTATGAAAGAATAGATAAGCGTGTGGATAAAATGATGGAAATGGGACTGCTTGATGAAACAAAGCGCTTCTATTCGGGGTGCTTCGGTAAAACGGCAGCGGCAGCTATTGGGTATAAGGAATTAAAGCCTTATCTTGACGGAGAGTGTACACTCGATGAAGCGGTGAAAAGTCTTAAAACCGCGACGCGTCATTATGCAAAGCGTCAGCTTACATGGTTCAGAAGGGATGAATATATGCATCCTGTTGAGGTCGATGTAAGTGATGATGTTTTTGAAGAGGCTGTCAGTATAATTCAAAAAATGCATTAGGTATAATGCTTTTATATTAATCAACTATTTATCATTATAAAAAATAAAAAAAATCGGAGATGTATTGTTTTGAATATTATTGTAAAAATGCAGATCGACAAGCTTAGAAAAATGAACAAATGCGATATGGAGAATATCAGTGCAGTGAGCAAGTTAGCCTCCGAATCAGGTATGAAGGCACTGGTCACTATGCTTTATAAGGACTCGACTGAATACCTTAATTATATTAAGAGTAAAAAATAGTCATACATAAGGTAAAAGCATATTAATGTCATATTTTTTAATTAATTTTGACATCTGTGTTTACAATTACGAAAAATAGTGGTACAATATATATACTGCCGTCGGCTTATGTCGAAACGGCAGAGTTATACTGCGTTCTTTATATCAGCTTAATAAGGCACAAAACGGGTAACTCCTGATCATTCGGGGGTTGCCTGTCCTATTCTATACAGACAGGAGGAGGAAGATGGAGAAAAGCGATAACAAAGCGATCGTGATAAAAAAGGTATTAGTTGCGCTTATCACGATTTTATTGATTGCATATATAGTATCTGTAGTGCTTAAGTCGAATTTTACTCAGGTAAAGACCGAAGCGGGCAATATAATGACCGTATCTGATGCAATACCCGTGTCCGGCTATTTCATAAGGGACGAGTACCTTATAGAGAATAATGAAAAAGGAATCGTTTCATATAACGTCACTGATGGAAGCAAGATATCAAAAAATGAAGCCGTTGCGGATGTATTTGAAAATGAGGATGCTGCGGCGGATCATCAGACGCTGAAAAGGCTCGAACAGCAGATAACGGGACTTCAGCAGCTGAATAAAACTGCAAAGACACTTTCGGCAACACCTGATGAAATAGATAAGACAATAAATGATACATTGAACAGGCTCAATCTTAATGTAAATTCAGGCAATTTATCGGATACAGCGGGCAATATTGATTCTTTGCTCTATAGCCTGAATGAACGGCAGATCGTTACCGGAAAGACAGCCGATTATTCCGAAAAGGTAAAGGAACTGCAAAATAAGGTCAGCACATTAAAAAAGACAACGTCAAAAACACAGTCAAAGCAGATACCCTCACCGGCAACAGGATATTTCTGTGCAGCGACAGACGGATATGAAAAGGCATTTACTACTGCTGATCTTAAAAAACTGAAAACCGGAGATCTTGCTGAAAACAAGATCAAAAAAACAGAGATCGGCAGCAATGTGATAGGCAAAACACTTGAAGGTGTAAACTGGTATGTTGCCTGCGAGGTAACAGCGGAGGAAGCGCTTAAGATAAAAAGGGCAGATGCCTATGGTTATCTTGGTGTGGATATTCCTTCGGTAAGCAGTTCTATAATTTCAGTTTCACTTGAATGTGTAAATCAGGAGTCACAGACATCTGATGCCCTGGTCGTTCTCAAGGGCAATTTTATGAATGCCGCACTTGCAAATGTAAGGCGCGAGGATATTTCAATAGTGCTTCGTACCTATAAGGGAATATATGTTTCCAAGAGCGCTATACACGAATGTGTATCAGAGGCTTATTCTTATGATGAGAAGGAAAAAAAGCTGACCGACACAAAAGAGCTCAAGGGTGTGTATGCGCTGATCGGAAACGAATTGAAGTTTAAGCAGGTTATAGTTCTTTATACGGATAAGAATTTTGTTGTATGCAAGATCAATGCAGATAAGCAGGATTGGGTGTCGTCAGAATTCGGATTGCTTAAGCCCTATGATAATGTAGTTGTGGAAGGAGCAAACCTGTATGATGGAAAAATTATCAACTGAGCAGCAGAAAAAATTTGATGATATCAGTGCAAATTATGAACTGATAACGCGCAATATAGCTCTTGCGGCTGAGGAGAGCGGAAGAAAGCCTTCTGATATTACTCTGCTTGCCGCGACGAAAACGGTGGAGCCTGTATTTATAAATCACGCTATTTCTCTTGGTCTGAGGGCAATAGGCGAAAATAAGGTACAGGAGCTTTTGTCAAAATATGACGAATATGACCTGAAAAATACAGAGCTTCATTTTATTGGTCATTTACAGACAAATAAGGTTCGTCAGCTTGTGGGCAAGGTGTCTATGATACAGTCAGTGGACAGCATAAAGCTTGCGGGTGAGATAAGCCGCCGTTCGGAACAGAATGGTATAGTTACCGATATTCTTCTTGAGGTCAATATAGGACGAGAAGAAAACAAATCCGGAGTTTTACCGGAGGAGCTGGACAGACTTCTTGAGGAAACGTCTTCACTTTCAGGCGTTAAGGTGCGCGGATTGATGTCTGTACCGCCAATTTGTGAGACGAAAACAGAAATTTCTAAATATTTTGACGAAATGTATAAAATATTTGTTGACATTTCGTCGAAAAAATTAGATAATATAAGCATGGACTTTCTGTCAATGGGAATGTCCGAGGATTATAAAGAAGCAATTCAATCCGGCGCTAATATGGTTAGAGTGGGTTCAGCACTTTTTGGCGCAAGAATTTACAGATGATATTTTAGGAGGATTATTATCATGGGAAACATTATGGGAAAATTTAAGAGCATACTTAAGCAGCCAGAGGACGAAGTAGGTTATGATGATTTCTTCGATGAGACAGAGTCTCAGGAGGAAGAAACACACGCCGAGACATCAAGCTTTGAAGAAGTAGGCGATGACGAGCCTGTTATGGCATCATCAGATTCAGCATCTTCAAGCAGTAATGTTATGAATATGTCAACAGGCAACAGCGTGCAGTTTGTACTTTTCAAGCCTGAGGCATTTGATCCTACAGTTAAGGATATGGCAAATGAGCTTATGCAGATGCATACAGTTATTCTTAATGTTGAGGATACAAATAAGGATGTATCCAGAAGGATCATTGACTTCCTTGGCGGTGTTGCATATGCAAACAACGGTAATGTTAAAAAGGTTGCTGAGGATACCTTTATAATCATGCCCAGCAATGTTACGCTTTCAGGTCAGGACGCAATGGATGAGGTAGGAAGCGATAACGTATATTTCTGATATCGGGTAATGTGCAGGTATGAGCTTATTCCCTGCTGATTCCGGCAGGGGATAGGTCAGTTATGCCTGTGCATGATTTTTTTCTTGATATTTTATTTATAGAAAGGGAACATTATGCTTACTTTAGAAGAAATAGAAAACATATCTCTCCGTCGTTCAGGATTAGGCGGGGGCTATAAAACAGATGACGTAGACAATTTTATTGATAAGGTAATAGAAAAGGTCAGGAGTCTTGAAAAGGCCAACAGTGAACTTGAGAGCCGTATTGCCGAGCAGGATAAGGCTTTGCAGGAATACAAGAAAAAAGAGGACAGTGTACAGGCAGCTCTTGTCAGCGCACAGATAACTGCAAAGCAGATCGCAATGGAGGCTACACAGAAGTCAGATGAAAAGCTGACTGAATCTACTGAGAAGGCAGAGAAGCTTGTCAATGATGCAAAAGCTGAGGCTGAAAGGCTTGTATCAGAAGCACAGGAGCGCGCAGACCGTATTAATTCCGAGACAGACAGCAAGGTTGAAGAACTGATGAATAAGGCTCTTCGTGAATCCTCTGCGCTTATCAAGGAAAATAATGATATTATTGAGGAACAAAAGAAAAGTGTGCTTCGTCTTATTGGTGAGGCGCATAAATTCAGAAATACTCTGCTTAAAGCATATAAGGAGCATCTCAGCCTTATCAATGATATTGCCAAGGGGCAGGATTTAAAGACTCGTAAGCAGGAGCTTGATGAGGAATATCCTCTGAAAGAAGGAAACAAGCCTGTTGAGCTTAAATCTGATGAGTCTTCTGTAAAGGAAGAGCCTGCTGCTGAAACTGTTGAAGAGGAAAAGACTGAAACAGTTGAGGAGAAAACCGCTGCTGAGGAAAAAACTGAAGAGACCAAAGCTGAGGAAGAAAGCTCTGAAAAGGAAATTGATGTCAGCTCCGGGGAAAAGCCTGTTGAGAGTGAGAATAATGATGTTTCAGAAGTCGTATTCTTTAATGACAGCAATGCAAAGGATAACGGGCAGTCCGTTTCATCAGAGAATAAGCCGGAAGTGCTTCCTGATGAATTTAAGCCCTCAGTATTGAAATTTGAGGACAGCGATGATACAAATACTGAGAATACTCTTGTATTCAATAAGGTTGTCGCAGATAAATCCAATAACGGCAGCAGCAGTAATAACAACAATAGAAAAAAGCATGGTAAAAAGAGAAGATAATGCTTTTTTGCGCTGAATATTTATAAGCGGTGTGTTTTAGGGATGCACCGCTTTATTGTATTGAAGGAGGAAGGATATGGTAGCTGTAGTAACGCTGATAATAGCAGCACTGATAGCAGCAGTCGATCAGATAAGCAAATATTTTGTCTATAACAATCTTTATCCGTCTGGAGAGGTCAAGGTTATTGATAATCTGTTTTCTTTGGTTTATACTGAAAACAGGGGAGCAGCTTTCGGGATCTTTCAGAATGGTACAGT
>CACXDV010000088.1 GCA_902766585.1 uncultured Ruminococcus sp. | reverse complement strand
CTCAAACAGCAGAAACAATATGATTCACTTTTACCGCGAACCGTTTATGAATGAGCTTGTCGAAAAGGTCAAGAACGACTATTTTTTCGACGCCGAAAAGACCTTCAGCGATTCCACAGGATATACTCTTAATAGGCCCCTTACTGTAACTGATTCAGGGCTTACCTCTAATTCTCTGGTCGGATTGTCATTTTATGATGTCACAATACAGTATGACGGTCATATATCTCTTACAAGCCCTGTAAGCGGTGATTTCCGTTCGATCGACTGCAAGGTGATACCCCCGTTTCCTGAGCTTATTCTTGATAAGAATACAAGCGATGTTGTACAGACTGTTTTCGCAAGAGATATCTCCTATGATACCATTTCAAACGAAGAAGGAAATATGATAAACATTGAGCCGGTCGAAAACAGTATCCAGAATGTTCTTATCCCCTACAACAGCAAGTATTCCGTAAATGAGCTTACCTCCTTCAACAATCAGATCTCGATGCCTTATTCAAATATCTATAAATATTCTCCCGAAACAAAGTCTTCAGCCACATCTGTCGCCTATGCCTCATCAGAACATTCTTATGACAGCTTCCTCGAAGCATACGGCAAGGAGACTGAGGAGCAATATACGCTTACTCCCTTTGAAAATATGCCTCGGCTTACCGATCTGTGTTCCGAAACTGAGCTTACAGAGCTGAATGATATTACGACCTTCATTCTCTATACCCTCCAGACACACGCCTCTTATTCCACTACACCGGGTACAGTGCCGTACAATAAGGATACTATTGAATACTTCCTTTTTGAAAATCATAAGGGCTATTGCGTACACTACGCAACAACAGCGGTAATGATGTACCGTTTATACGGCATACCTGCCCGCTATGCAACAGGATATGTTATCAGTCCCGAAAATATTCATCTTATCGACGGAGTTGATACTTCCGCTCCGCAGGGTACGGCAGACTACCGCTTCACCGGAACAATAACCGACAAAAGCGCTCATGCATGGGTAGAGATATTCCTTAAGGACTACGGCTGGGTGCCGGTAGAGGTAACTCCCACAGCCTCTAACGAAATGATAGCATCATACCCCGGCTATGATCCTATTGAAATGCAAAGGATAATGGATAAATACGGCTGGAAATTTACCGGACTTACAGGAGACAGAAACGCAAACAGAAATATCCTCGGCGGTGATGATGACGGCATTACACTGCTCCAGCTTTCAATAATACTGCTCATTCTTTCAGCAGTCGGCGCAGTGGTATTCATCATTCTCAGAAGACTCTATATCCTGAATAAGCAGAAAACAATGTCCTGTCCGGATATATATGACCGCCTGATAACCGCGCTTCACAGCTCAGACCTGCTCAAATCAATAAACGGCTCTGAGGACTATTTCCCAGAGGTGCTTGCTGAGGCTGTACCCGTACTTTCAGCAGAGGACTGTGCCGGGATCGTTGAAACGCTGAGATATTACCATTATTCAGGCGAAGAAGTTTCTCCTGAGGACGAGGAAAAGGTACGCGGGCTTTACTCCACAGCATCAAAGTATCTTTATGAGCATACAGCATGGTACAAGAAGCCTTATTTCCGTTTTATAAAAGCGCTTTGCTGAATCAATTCTTTGTAAAAAACGCAGGGACGCTTAAAATATTTATATACACGTTCCCGCGTGTTTCTATGTGCAAAATATTTCAACCGCATTGTGCAACATGACAAAAAATCTCCGTGCAAAGCAAAAAAATCAAAAATCCCGCTGTCAGCCTCTTGACAGCGGGATAAATTTTGTATATAATATGAAAATGCACCATTATAGAGAAGTATGCCTTTTTTGGCATTTTACATTCTCTTTTATCCAAACTTATAAGCATATTAGCACAAATTCTTTAAAAAATCAAGTATTATTTTTTACAATTCTCAGAAGAGGATAAAGGGTGCCCCCTCAGTTCTTTATTTAGTAATTTGAATGGAGTGATCGTATGGTAAACGTCAAACCCGTTCGTCTCGGAAAGACAGAACGAATGAGCTTCTCTCATATCGACGAAGTACTCGATATGCCTGACCTTATCGAAATTCAGAAGGACTCCTATAAGTGGTTCCTTGAAAAGGGACTGCGCGAGGTGTTTGAGGACGTTTCGGGAATCACGGATTTCTCAGGAAACCTTGTTCTCGATTTTGTCGATTATAAGCTCGATACCACAAAGCCTAACTACAGCATTGCCGAATGTAAGGAAAGAGACGCTACATATTCTGCTCCGCTCAAGGTGAATGTACAGCTCACAACACCCGACGGCGTAGTTAAGAATTATGACAATATCTTCATGGGCGATTTTCCCCTTATGACACCCAGCGGAACCTTCGTTATAAACGGCGCAGAACGTGTTATTGTATCTCAGCTCGTCCGTTCACCGGGTGTTTACTATAAAATGGATCACGATAAATACGGCAACAAGCTTTTCAGCGCTACTGTTATCCCGAACAGAGGCGCATGGCTTGAATATGAAAATGATGCCAACAATGTGTTCTATGTAAAGATAGACAAGAACAGAAAGATCCCTGTAACCACCTTTATCCGCTCACTCGGATACGAAAAGGGTATGGAAACAGATGACGAGATCATTGATTTCTTCGGCGCAGATGCTCTCATACGCGCTACGCTTGAAAAGGACAGCACCAAAAACGGCGAGGACGCTTTAAAGGAAGTATACAAAAAACTCCGTCCCAGCGAGCCTGCTACAAAGGACGCTGCACAGACACATATAAACAACCTCTTCTTTGACGCAAGACGCTATGACCTTTCAAGGGTAGGACGCTATAAATACAACAAAAAGCTCGGCATGGCTAACCGCCTTGCAAATCAGGTGCTCACCCGCCCGATCATCAGTGATGACGGCGAGCTTATCGCTGAGGAAGGCGAATTCATCTCCAAGGAAAGAGCTATGGAGATAGAAAATATGGGCATTACCGTTGCATATGTAAAGCCTCAGGCAACCTTCGCTGACGAATTCATTGATGAAGTAAAGCTCATTTCCAACGGCATGGTCGATATCTCCAAATATGTTGACTTTGACGCTAAGGAAGAATGCGGAATAAATGAAAAGGTACGCTGGGTAGTTCTTAAGGATATCCTTGCAAAAGGACTCAATGATGAAGAGCTTCGTCTTGAGCTTAAGAAAAACAAAGACCTCCTTATCCCCAAGCACATCATCGTTGACGATATTTTCTCAACGATAAACTATATGCTTTCCCTTGCCCACGGCATCGGTACCACAGACGATATAGACCATCTCGGAAACAGAAGAATACGTTCTGTAGGCGAGCTTCTTCAGAATCAGTTCAGGATCGGCTTCACAAGACTTCAGAGAGTGATCACCGAGAGAATGACCAATCAGGCTCAGGACTATGAGCATATGGACGCTAAGTCACTTATAAATATCCGTCCCGTAACTGCAGCAATCAAGGAATTTTTCGGTTCCTCACCTCTGTCACAGTTCATGGATCAGAATAACCCCCTTGCAGAGCTTACACATAAGCGCAGACTTTCAGCCCTTGGTCCGGGCGGTCTTTCAAGAGACCGTGCAGGCTTCGAGGTTCGTGACGTACACTACACCCACTACGGCAGAATGTGTCCTATCGAAACCCCTGAAGGTCCTAACATCGGACTTATCTCCTATCTTGCAACCTTCGCAAAGATAAATGAATACGGTCTTATCGAAGCACCCTACCGCAGAGTTGATAAGGAGACCGGTATAGTAACAAAAGAAGTAACCTATATGACCGCTGATATCGAGGATAACTATATCGTTGCTCAGGCTAACGAGCCTCTTGATGAAGAAGGTCATTTCATAAATCAGAAGATCGTCGGCAGACACCGTGATGAATTCGTCGAGGTTGAACGCTCACTCGCTGATTACATGGACGTTTCGCCTAAAATGGTTGTATCCGTTGCTACAGCAATGATACCCTTCCTCGAAAACGATGACGCAAACCGTGCGCTCATGGGTTCAAACATGCAGCGTCAGGCTGTTCCGCTTCTCGTTACCGAATCACCTATCGTCGGTACGGGTATGGAATATAAGGCAGGCGTTGACTCAGGCGTTTGTATCCTCTCAGAGGAGGACGGCGTTGTTCAGTATGTAAGCGCAAATGAGATCCGCGTACTCTATGATTCAGGCAGAGTACAGACCTTTGAAGTAACAAAATTCATGCGCTCCAACCAGGGAACCTGTATCAATCAGATCCCGATAGTTGATGTCGGTCAGCGTGTAGTAAAGGGCGAAGTACTTGCAGACGGTCCCGCTACGCATAACGGTGAGATCTCCCTCGGTAAAAATGCCCTAATCGGCTTTATGACATGGGAAGGCTATAACTACGAGGATGCAGTTCTCCTTAATGAAAAAATCGTAAGAGATGATGTTTATACATCTATCCATATAGAAGAATATGAAACAGAAGCAAGAGATACCAAGTTAGGTCCGGAGGAGATCACAAGAGAGATCCCCAACGTAAGCGACGAACAGCTTCGTGACCTCGATGAAAACGGTATCATTCACATCGGCGCTGAGGTTCATTCAGGCGATATACTCGTAGGTAAGGTAACACCGAAGGGCGAGACTGAGCTTACAGCAGAGGAAAGACTTCTCCGCGCTATCTTCGG
>CACXDV010000087.1 GCA_902766585.1 uncultured Ruminococcus sp. | reverse complement strand
GCGAACTCAGCCATTGACTCGTCAACTGTCTTGCCGCCGAGAAGAGTCTTCTCTGTGCAGGAGTTGTTAAGATAAAGATCGAAGATATTCTTATAGTTATCAGCATATGAGAACTTAAGCTCTGTAGAATTCAGGCAGCTTGTGATAGAGCTTCCGGAATCTGTCTTAAACTCATAATACAGCGGGAGATCCATAAGGTGTGTCTGCCATCTCCAGTCGTCACCGGACTTAAGTGAGGTTGAACCGAATACGCCGTCGATACCGAGGTCTGCCTTCTTAGCTGTCATATCCTCAACAACATCCTTGAGCTTTGCAAAGCTGTTGATCTCGTCGATAGAAGCAGCCTTTGCGCCGGAGGTCTTGAAGTACTTCTCCATGATAGCGTTATTATAGATGATGCCGTAGCCCTCAACTGCATAGGGGATACCGAATACGCCGTCATCCTTTGTTACTGCGAGTGACTTATCTGAAAGAATGTTGTAGAGATCTGTGCTCTTAAGGTCTGCACAATACTCTTCCCAGTTTGAATAGCCAACAGGTCCGTTGATCTGGAAGATTGTAGGCGGCTCTGACTTAGCCATTTCAGCGGTAAGTGTCTGCTCATACTCACCTGATGCAGCTGTCTGAACCTTTACCTCAACGCCGGTCTCCTTCTTGTACTCTTCAGCGATCTTCGCATACTTATCTGCGATCTCAGGCTTGAAGTTGAGGAAGTAGATGGACTTTACATCCTTGGTATCAACTGAGGTATCACCTACAGCAGCCTTTGAGGATGAATCTTTGCCTGAACCGTTACAAGCGGCCAGTGCACCTGCCATCATGCAGCCTGCCATTGACAGAGCCAAAACTCTCTTTAAGTTTTTCATTTGACATACGCTCCTTTAAAATAATAATAAAATTTAAGAATTATACCGCAGAATACAATATTTTATACTGTGCCGAACACTGCGGACTATTCCACCAACATCATAACATCATTTTCCAAAATTATCAATAGTTTTTTGTTATATTTTTTCAAAAAACTTTTACCAAATACAAAACATTTGTTGATTTGATATAGCAAAATAAGCCAGTATCTTAGAATATACATAAGAAAACGAAAATATGTTCTATTTTTATATCAAGTTTTACCAATTACAATTATTTAATAGCATTATTTCTTGTGTAATAATACCCGGTCGTCATTATCACAAAATTACCCCAAAATTTGCGGCGTGTGCTATACTATATGTATAAATACCTTTGACAGTACAAAAAGGAGATAAAGCATATGAAAAAAACAACTATAGGCATACTTGCCCATGTTGATTCGGGAAAAACCACCCTGTCCGAAGCAATGCTCTATACCTCCGGAGCAATAAAAAAACCGGGGCGCGTTGACAGGGGAGATTCCTTTCTTGATACATTTTCGCTGGAAAAAGAAAGAGGCATAACAATTTTTTCAAAGCTTGCGATGCTTGAATATAATGATATACAGATAACCCTTGCCGACACTCCGGGACATATTGATTTTTCCGCCGAAACGGAAAGGACACTTCAGATACTCGATTACGCTATACTTGTAATAAGCGCCTCGGACGGGGTACAAAGCCATACTCTGACATTGTGGAAACTTCTTTCCAAATATAATATACCCTGCTTCATTTTCATAAATAAAACCGACCTTGCCGGAGCAGACGTACAGTTTACCATACAGGAGCTTAAAAACAAGCTTTCCGGCGGATGTATTGATTTTTCAAAAGGGGAGGGAGTATTTGAAGAAGCAGCAGTGTGCGATGAAATGCTTTTTGAGGAATATGACTCAGACGGCACTCTGAAAAAAGGATCCATAAATGAAGCCATAAGCAGAAGGAGCATTTTTCCCTGTATGTACGGTTCGGCGCTCAGGCTAACGGGTATAAAGGAATTTATGGACTGTCTGTGCGGGCATATCATTGAAAGAAAATATGGAGCCGACTTCGGAGCAAGGGTATATAAAATAATGACAGATGATGCCGGCACAAGGCTGACCTTTATGAAAATAACCGGAGGTACGCTCCATGTAAAGGATATTATCGGCAATGAAAAAATAAATCAGATAAGAATTTATTCCGGAAAGAAATTTACAGCTGTAAGCGAAGCAGAAGCCGGAACGGTATGCGCCGTCACAGGACTGAGCGGGACAGTCTCCGGCGACGGCCTCGGCACAGAAGGAGAAAGTCCCCTTCCCCTGCTCGTACCCGTTCTCAGATATACCATGATACTGCCTGAGGGTACGGACAGGAATACTGCGCTCTCGCAAATGAAGCAGTTAGAGGACGAAGATCCTTCTCTTTCAATTAGCTGGGACAAGCATAACGGCAGTATACAGATAAGCCTTATGGGTGAGATACAGCTTGAAATACTCAGGAGTCTGATAAAGGAACGCTTCGGAATGGATGTAAGCTTCGGCAGTCCGTGGATAATTTACAAAGAAACAATAACCAATACCGTTGAAGGCGTGGGGCATTTTGAACCGCTGAGGCATTATGCAGAGGTACATTTCATTATGAAGCCCGGAAAAAGAAACAGCGGTCTTGTATTCAGGAGTGAATGTCGTGAGGATAAGCTTGACAGGAACTGGCAAAGGCTTATTATTACACACCTGTATGAAAAAACTCATGTAGGTGTACTTACAGGCTCTCCCATTACAGATATGGAAATAATCCTCTCATCCGGAAGGGCTCACCCGAAGCACACTGAGGGCGGAGATTTCCGTCAGGCGGTCTACAGAGCCGTAAGGCAGGGACTCAGAAATGCAGAATGTATACTTCTTGAACCTGTGTACAGCTTTGTGCTTGAAGTCCCGTCTGAGAATACAGGCCGAGCCCTTACCGATATACAGCGCATGAGCGGAAGCTTTGAACCTCCGCAGAATAACGGAGACAGCACCATTATAACCGGAACAGCGCCCGTTTCCGAAATGAGCGGATATATGGCGGAGGTACTGAAATACACAAGAGGCAGAGGAAGCCTGAACTGCACGACTGCCGGATATGAGCCGTGCCATAATTCCGAAGAAATTATTTCCTCCTTTGGCTACGATCCCGATGCAGACACGGAAAATCCCTGTGATTCCGTATTCTGCTCACACGGCGCGGGACATATCGTCAAATGGGATAAGGTATATGAGAATATGCATCTTGAAAGTACCCTTGCCCCGCCGAAGACCGAAGCCCTTCCCCCGCAGGAAAGGCTCAGACAATGCAGATCTGCAAAGGATATTTTTGCTCTTGACAAGGAGCTTATGGAAATATTTGAAAGGACCTACGGCCCCATAAAGCGCAGACAGATAACCGAAAGAAAGGAATATAACTATAATCCTCCCGCACAAAAAAAGTCCGCCGAAAAAAAGAGCTTCAGCGGAACGGAATACCTTTTAGTAGACGGATATAACGTCATTTTCTCATGGGAGGAGCTTAATAAGCTTGCAAGGGATAATATGGACGCTGCAAGAAACAGGCTTATCAACATTCTGTGCAATTATCAGGGCTATAAAAAATGTGAGCTTATCCTTGTCTTTGATGCATACAATGTTCCCGGAAACGAGCGTGAAACAGAAAAGGTCGGAGGCATAAGCATCATTTACACCAAGCACGCGGAAACCGCTGATATGTACATAGAAAAAGCATCACATAAATTAGCCAAAGACAACCGTGTCCGCGTTGTATCCTCGGACGGTCTTGAACAGATCATCATTCTCGGCGCGGGCGCGCTCAGAGTTTCTTCATCTCAGTTCCTTGAAGAAATCCGCCTCGCCGAAGAAGAAATCCGAACATACCTCTGAACCAATGTACAATGCACAATGTTCAATGTACAATTATGGCGGTTCTGCTTCATTCGCTTGAGTCAGGAGTTGCAGCAATTTTCAATGTTCAATTAAGTAGTTTTCCTGATTCATAAATATCTCCGCCTTTATGCGCTCGCCTGTTAACCCCTCCGTCTTTTGCTCACTAACGTGAGCAAAAGCCACCTCCCCTTTCAGGGGAGGCTTTTTTAGCAAAATGAACTCGTCAACATCCCTGAAAGGTTCAGTGATACCACCAATTACACTGTGGCTTCTCCTTGCGCTCTTTGGATAGCGAATGAATTAAACAGCCTCCCATAATTAACCCTCAGTCTTTGGCTTGTGAATGAATTCGACAGCCTCCCCTGAAAGGTTCAGTGATGCCCCAAGAGCGCAAGGCGGAGCCGACGCGCGATTGGTGGCAGAACTAATGGGGACCGCTCGCCTACGGCGAGCGGTGGAGGGGTTAAATAGGGAAGGCGGACTTATAGTTCACGTCAGTGAGCAAAAGACTGAGGGGTTAAGGCGAAGTGTGGAGAGGAGAAAAGCAAAATGACCGAATGAAGCACAGAAAAACCACCAATTGAACATTGTACATTGTAAATTAAATCGGCTGCTATAACACTTTAATTGATGTTATAACAACCGTTTTTGTTTTGAATTAAAAATTGTTGTTTTATAGTACCGATTATTCCCGTAAAATTGAAACAGCAAAACGAATCAGGATAACCACAATTGTACATTGTACATTGTACATTGCACATTGAAAATTACAGTGGCTTGTCACTGTTAAGTACGTCAAGGGGCTTTTTTCCGTCATCGGCAAAGTATATCTGATACCAGAGAAGGAAAACATATATCGTCCAAACCTTACGGCTGTTGTCTGCCTTGCCGTTGAAATGGTCATCAAGATAGGATACTATAAGCTCTGTATTGAAGAAATGCTCCGCTGTGGGCGAGGTGAACATTTCCTTGACTCTCTGATAATATTTTTCATCCTTAAGCCATACTCTTGTCGGAACAGG
>CACXDV010000086.1 GCA_902766585.1 uncultured Ruminococcus sp. | reverse complement strand
TGCGCTCATTAACGTCAAGATCGTCAATAGCGCCTGCATAAATAAGCTGAGCCGCATATGACACATAGAGGTTATAGGATTCCATATAATTCGCCACAATACCAAGAGCATAATTATACTGGGCAGTCATATCCCTGAAATATTCATGGTCAAATGCATCGTAATAGGGAAGAAGCTTATAATACGTTGTGATAATCGTATCAGAGCCGCTGGATTCTCCCCAACCGCTCTTATCGCCGACATCTACTCCGTTTTTGATATTTTCCTGAAGATTCTTTGTAGGAGAATAGGTGCTTATCAGATTGGCTATACTCTGGGCATCGTCGGCATAATTAAAGGTCATAGTAGTACGTGTCGTTATGCCGTTTGGAGCATCGTAGATCTTCATAAGGGCTTCATATTTTTCGGCAAGCGTTTTGATCGTATCCTTTTTATCAATATCTGCCGCATCGACAGCATTGCTGAATTCATTGAACACACCGATAATATAGAGGTTATGATCGTTGATATTCTTGAGTGCCTCCTTCTTGTCTTTAAACTGGGTTTCAAGATCACTACTCGCGATACCGTTCAGCTTTTTGATAAGTTCCTTCTGATTGTCCTCGATCATATTGGAAATGTCATCAAGCTTTTCGTTCATTTCGTAGCACAGGTTTTTGATCTCTCCAAGGGTTCTGGACGTAGGGTCTGTAAGAAGACTTTTGGTCTTCGTCAGGATCGCTGCGACCGTATCGTTTTCGGCATGGTTTGCTGCTGCCCCCAGGGCACGCATGGTCGTCTTCTTAAAGAGTTCCATACCGACCGCGCCCCATTTGCCTGTGACGATATTGGATACCATTCCGGCATTTGCCGGCGTGGAGGTTGTGATCGGCAGCACGACTACCGATGACAAGACCGACAAAGCGGTAATTACGCTAAAGGTCTTGCGCATCAGCTTTTTTTGTTTCATAAAAATCGCTCCTTTTTTGTAAAATAATTATTTCCTATTTTAGGATATTTTGGGTGAAAATTCAAGAGGTTGGAAGTAAATTTTTGCCTTATTATAATTGAATCCTGTTCAGAGAATGATATGATCAAAAAAACATATGCTGTCTTATTTTTTTGTTGATAATTCTGTTAAAAGCTATTATAATAAATATAACTCTGAAACAACTGATCTCAATGTGTATCCGGAATTCAGTTTCATGTTTCAGGTGTTGAAAAAACAAAAAGGCATGGTTAATATGAATCTATATTATTTTGTAGTAATAATCGGTTTTATATGTATTTTGGGATTTCTTAATGAAAAGCTCACAAGGCTTACATATGAGATATCACTGATGCTTTTTTCTGTGGTAATAGGAATATTCCTGCTGACAGGGACCGCTGTTCTTAAAGGGACCGGTTATGCCGATATTCTCGGACAGGTACAGATATTGAATATTGAAAGCTTTCTTATGGAGGGCGTGCTGTGCTTCATGCTTTTTGCAGGCTCATGCCACATGAAGCTCTCTGATTTCAAGGCACACGCACGGCAGATCACAGTGCTTGCCTTTGTCTGCACATTTTTAGGAGCCTGTTTCTACGGCGGTCTGTTCTACGGCGCGGGACTTTTGCTCGGTCTTGATATTTCACTGCCTGTCTGTCTGATGTTCGGCAGCATCGCAGCTCCCACAGATCCGATAGCGGCGACCGGCATTCTCAGCAAATTCAACCTTCCGAAGAATATTTCTTTTCTTATTGAGGGTGAATCGCTTTTTAATGACGGTGTCGGAGTTGCGCTGTTTGTTTGCTTCAGCGGTATCGCCACGGCAACATCCTCCGGAAGTTTTGTCGGTATAATACTAAAGGAGATACTCGGAGCTGTATTGGTAGGCGCCTCAGTGACGCTCCTGTGCTTTCTGATGTTCCGCTTTTCAAAAAGCAGGACGCTTGGCATTTTCATCAGTCTGTTTGCAGTTTCATTATCATACTGCATCTGTGAAGGCTTCGGTTTTTCCGGCGCAATAGCATCTGTTATCTGCGGGATCCTGTTTTCTACGCTGCGTTCGCGTTTTTCAAAGGAGGAGCCTCCCGAAAAGGCACAGGCATTTGATTCGTTCTGGGAAACGCTTGATTCTCTGCTTAATTCTGCCCTGTATGTAATGCTGGGACTGACATTTGTGCGTATTCTGCAAATGGAGCAAGTAGTTATACTGTCACTTATAGCCATAGCAGCAAACCTTATTGCAAGGTCAGGCAGCCTGTCTGTTTCCTCGCTGTTTATGGGCAGGCTCCCTGACGGCTATGACAGGTTCAATTTCATCAGGCTTCTGACATGGTGCGGTCTCAGGGGCGGTCTTTCTGTTGCCCTTGCAATGAGTACAAAATCTATGCTGCCTGAGAAAACCTATTACATAATTCTTGGCGGG
>CACXDV010000085.1 GCA_902766585.1 uncultured Ruminococcus sp. | reverse complement strand
GAGATAGGGGACTTCTTCATTTCGTTAATGCTGAGAAAATAGTTATAAAGCATCACTTCAAAAATTCTGTTTGCGATCATCAGAGCGCCGTTATTATTTGATAGAAAGCCGTACATTTCGCCGTCCATAGCGGGAATATTGTATTGATTATAGGAAACGCGCTCTCCGCCGAAAAGAATACTTTGCAGAATATCACTGAGGGGATCATTTTCATAGACCTTGCTCATAAGGGTATCAAACAATGTATTTTTCTCCATAAGAATACGCTTTACAGCTTCGCTTATTCCGTTTTTTGTCCACAAGCCCGGAAGCTCCGTGTCGATTATCTGACAGATACGGCTGACGAGGAAGGGATATCCGCTTGTATAATCATATATTTCCTGCGCCAGCTCAGAGGTATTCATGCCTGTATTATGGTCGTTTTCGTAATCATCGAGCATACCCTTTATTCCTTCGGCGGACAGGCTCATATCTATACTGAACTCAACGGCAATATTCCATGGGCTGTTGAATTTATGAGTTTCGTCCGGACGCAGTTTTCTTTTGAGGCTTTTTACGTCCGTAACTCCTGCAAGGATGACCGATTTGAATCCCGGAGCACCTCTTGATTTTTTTCTGAGATATCCATCCCTGAGCTGAGCGAGAAAATCAAGAAATACCTGATTATTAGCAGCGCTGTCTACCTCATCTATCATCAGGACAATTTCCCGTTCTGAAATCTCGCACCAGTCATACAAAGCGTCAAACAATTCGTCAAGCTGGGCTTTTTCCTCGTTTCTGGAGATAAAATCATCAATTTGTTTTTCCGCACTTTCAGGAATATCCAGCCCTGCACGTTTTTCTCTTTTCAGCTTTCTGCAAAAAGCCTTTACAAAAGCTTCCTCTGAGCTGAATCCGGCATTTCCTATTCCTTCAAAGCTCAGATATATCACCTTATAGTCTGTTTGCAGATAATCATACAGAGCGTTAAGAGTTGTTGTTTTGCCGTACTGTCTTGCGCGGTTGACAGTAAAATATTCACCTCTGTCTACCATTGCTTTTATTTTTATTATGCGGTCATGGATATCTACCATATAATTTTCTGACGGAATACATACTCCTGCCGTTGTAAAGCTTTTCATTATTCCACTCACCGTCCATAGCTGTAATTATTTTTATTCTATCATAAAACTTTCGGAACTTCAATCATATTACGCCTGATAAGCTTTTATTAACAAAATTTACAATTTTTACAGAAGGTGAAAAGATTCGTTGATATCTCTGAAAAATAATGCTATAATAGAACGTAGCATTTGCGTTTATTACCCTTCGGAATATCAGTATCTACAAATGACAGGGGGGATTTGAAATGGGAACCTATTTCATTAAGGAGGATAAAACAATGCCGGAAGCGACTTCCGAATATAAGGAAAAATCAAAACCAAAGGGCAAGCCTCGTATTCACCTGCTTGACGAGATAAGGGGCTTTTGCGTGTTCTGTATGGTTTTTTACCATGCCTTCTATACCATAGGGATATTTTTCAACTGGAGCTGGGGAATGTGGCTTCTGAATTTCTTTACCCCTGCCGAGCCGTTTTTTGCGGGCGCGTTTATTTTCATTTCGGGCATATCCTCAAATCTGAGCCACTCTAATATCGAAAGAGGAGCAAAGCTGTTTTTTATCTCCTATATAGTGACATTCGTATCATTTATTGCCGTAGGGAACAGCGCAGTCATACGCTTCGGCATTTTGCATATGCTTTCTATCTGCATGATGCTTTACGGTATTCTTACAAAGGTCAATAAGCTTATACCTCTGTGGTTAGGCTTTTTGCTTGAAGTTGTTCTTTTTGTCCTGACTATGGATATAAGTATCAAGCATACCTTTGGCATACCGTATCTGTGGAACGTTTCTGTCCCTGCATGGCTTTATACAACGGATTTTCTTTATCCGCTGGGCTTCCCGCAGGCAGGCTTTATTTCCTCGGATTATTTCCCGCTTATGCCATGGCTTTTCCTGTTCTTTGCGGGAGGCTTCTTCGGTAGGATTGCCGCACAGAAGAAATTTCCGAAATTCAGCTATAAAAAGCATATCCCGTTTTTCTCTCTCATGGGAAGATATGCGCTGATAATCTATCTCCTTCATCAGCCCGTAATATTCGGTATTTGCGAGGGAGTTAAGTTTGTTGTATCACATATTAATCATTAAACAGGGAGGTAAACAAAAATGGAAAACGAAAAAAACACCCGGAATGAGAGCATTGAGGAAACAGCAGAGGCAGGTACGGAGGAAAATGCTGTACCCGTGATCGATCTGAAAAAGGATAAGCTCTACCGAAAAGGACAGCTTATCTATGATTTCAGCATGGGGGTATTTCTGCTCCTGCTTTTGTTCAATTCAGCTCTTACCCTGATGAATCTGGAAATATATTCTGGCGGGGTGTTCTATACATCATATCTGCATTTTGCCTATATACTGCCGTGTGTGTTCATGCTCGCAGGACTCGGAATATCTGTTTCCGCAGCAAAGAAGCTTAATAAAGAGCAAAAAAAGGATAAGATATGGTTTATTGTTCTTTCGGTCATCAGCGTACTTATACTTGCGCTTTGCATAATGGATACTA
Organism: uncultured Ruminococcus sp.; assembly: GCA_902766585.1. Lineage (GTDB taxonomy): Bacteria > Bacillota > Clostridia > Oscillospirales > Acutalibacteraceae > UBA1213. Next base: position 13,307 of record CACXDV010000085.1, on the reverse strand, counting down.
TTCATCCGTCCTATCATGTTTACAGCGTTGAGGAGACCAAGGCAGACGACGGTACAGTATTTACCGTTGCAAAAAGCGAAACTGTCCATGTTAATGAAGAGGTTCATACTGTAATGCCGACTTATTATGACATTGACGTTTACACCGTAAACGGTATTTTCGCAAAAAGGCTTATAAAGGTACCTACACATAAGGGACCTTATGCAATAAAGCACCGTTCGGGAAATGATTACCGCCTGACCGTATCTTATCTCGGAATACAGGAGGGCTTCCCGTTCAGCCTGTGATACGGTCGGTTAGTACAGAATTAAAAAGGAGAAAAGAAAAATGGATCATGTAAAGGTATTATCAGAGGAATTTGGCATTAAGCCGGAATATGTACAGAATATCATCACTCTGCTTGATGACGGGAATACGATCCCTTTTATTGCCCGTTACCGTAAGGAAATGCACGGCACACTTGACGACCAGACTATCCGTGCTGTAAGCGATAGGCTTGAATATCTCAGGAACCTTGATAAGCGCCGTGAGGAGGTATATAACCTCATTGACGGCATGGAAAAGATGACTGATGAAATCAAGGCTTCAATTGAGGCGGCAACAGTTCTTTCGGAGCTTGAGGATATATACCGTCCCTTCCGTCCGAAGCGCCGGACAAGAGCTTCAATCGCAAAGGAAAAAGGACTGGAGCCTCTGTCTGAATTTATTATGGCACAGCAGGGAGAGGGACTTGCTGCTGAGGCTGAAAAATACATTGATGAAGAAAAGGGTGTTGCCTCAGCAGAGGATGCAATTCAGGGAGCAATGGATATCATAGCCGAAAATGTATCAGATGATCCTGATATCCGCAAGCGCCTTAAAAACATTATCCGCCTCAATGCACATCTTTCCTCAAAAGCGACTGACGAGGAAAAGGAAAGCGTATATTCACAGTATTATGATTATTCTGAGGAAATGAAGAGCATACCCCCGCACCGCCTTCTTGCTATCAACCGAGGAGAAAAGGAAGGCTTTCTCAAGGTCGGGATCGATATTCCCGCAGAAAAGTGCCTTACTATAATGAACAGGCTTCTTGTTACGGGTAACGGCGAACTGAGCGATACCGTAAAGCAGGCTTGTGAGGACAGCTACACAAGACTTCTTTTCCCGTCTCTTGAAAATGAGCTTCGCGGTGAACTTACAGATAAGGCTGTTGAACTTTCGATACCCGTTTTTGAGACCAATCTCAGAGGACTTCTGATGCAGCCGCCTGTAAAGGGACTTACAGCTATCGGACTTGATCCGGGCTTCCGTACAGGCTGCAAGGTCGCAGTTGTTGATCCGACCGGACGTGTAATGGATACAGCCGTAATTTATCCGACACACAGTGAAGCTCAGATAGAAAAATCAAAGAAGCTGCTTTCATCACTCATAAAGAAATATCATGTTCAGGCTATAGCTATCGGCAACGGCACAGCATCAAGAGAAACAGAAAAATTCACCGCCGAGGTGCTTTCGGAAACAGGCGGTGACACAAAATACATGATAGTAAACGAAGCGGGAGCATCTGTTTATTCGGCATCAAAGCTTGCCGCAGCAGAAATGCCCGACCTTGACCTGACACTCAGGAGCGCAGTATCTATTGCGAGAAGATTACAGGATCCCCTTGCAGAGCTTGTAAAAATTGATCCTCAGTCAATAGGTGTCGGACAGTATCAGCATGATATGCCGGCAAAGCAGCTCAGCGCAGCACTTGACGGAGTTGTTGAGGACTGTGTGAACTCTGTCGGCGCTGACCTCAATACAGCTTCTCCTTCACTTCTTGCTCATATTGCGGGAATCAACAAGAGGGTATCTGAAAATATTGTCGGCTACCGCGAGAAAAATGGTATTTTCAAATCAAGAGCCGAGCTTAAAAAGGTTGATAAGCTGGGACCGAAGGCATTTGAACAGTGCGCCGGCTTCCTCAGAGTACCGGAAAGTGATGATCCGCTTGATAATACGGGTGTTCATCCGGAATCCTACAGCGCAGCCAAAAAGCTTCTCGGAATGTGCGGTTATTCCTCAGAGGACATTAAAAAGGGCAGTCTTTCAGGACTTGCAGATAAGGTCAAGGCTATGGGCGTTGAGAAAACAGCCGGAGAGCTTGGTATCGGTGCGCCTACCCTGAATGATATCGTAAAAGAGCTTATGAAGCCGGGCAGAGATCCTCGTGATGAGCTTCCTCCTCCGATACTCAGAACAGATGTCATGGATATAAAGGATCTCAAGGAAGGCATGGAAATGAAGGGTACTGTACGCAATGTAATTGATTTCGGCGCTTTTGTGGATATCGGCGTACATCAGGACGGTCTTGTGCATATTTCTCAGATCAGCAAGACCAGAATAAAGCATCCCTCAGATGTTCTTAGTGTCGGTGATATCGTTACCGTAAAGATCCTTTCTGTTGACGAGAAAAAGGGCAGAATTTCCCTTACAATGAAAATCTGACCTTTTAAGAGTCAGGAGCTGCAGCATAAACTGCTTTATTCTGTAATATTGCTTTTTCATACTTTTTAGTATCCGGTAAGTATAAGTAATAATAAAGTTTTAAAATTCACTATGAGGTCGAAGAGGTCAATATATAAACTTTTCTATAGGTAAAAAATAAAAAAATTACTATATAGAGAACTTTAGGAAATGACCTCATAGACCTCATACTTTCCCTGAAAACCTCTCCACCTCGCCCAAAAACCCCTCCGTCTTTTGCTCACTGACGTGAGCAAAAAGTCCACCTTCCCTTTTTAACCCCTCCGTCTTTTGCTCACTGACGTGAGCAAAAGCCACCTCCCCTTTCAGGGGAGGCTTTTTTTAGCTAAAAGAACTCGTCAACATCTCTGAAAGGTTCAGTGATACCACCAATTGCTCTGTTGCTTCTCCTTGCGCTCTTGCAATAGCTAATGAGTCAGACAGCCTTAAATAATTAAACCTCAGTCTTTAGTTTGTGAATGAATTAGATAACCTAATTGTACATTGCACATTGTAAATTGAACATTAAAAAAAGACTGTTGTACATTAAATCACTTTGTGTACAACAGTCTTATTTGATTAATATATGCGCGGAATGGAAGCGGATGTTCGTAAAAAGTCGGAGCGCTAACTCCTGATTCCTGACTTCTGACTTAAACGAATAAAGCGGAATTATCACAATTGTACATTGCACATTGTAAATTGTACATTGCACATTGCACATTGTACATTGTAAAGGATTCGGCGGATTAGTATTTGTTATTCGGTTCTCAGTGCTTTTACAGGGTCCTGCTTTGCAGCCTTTTTGGAGGGTATGAAGCCGCCTATCAGGGTAAGCACTATACTGAGGATAATGAGTATTACCGCGCCGCCTACGGGAAGTATCGCATTGACATCGCTGCTTTCCGCTATGACATGGATTATCGCATTTGCAGGCAGCAGCAATAAAAGCGTTACGCCGATACCGATAACACCGGAGCAAAGACCTATTATGAAGGTCTCGGCATTGAATACGCGGGAAATGTTTTTCTTTGACGCGCCGATAGCTCTGAGTATGCCTATTTCCTTTGTCCTTTCGAGAACGGAAATATAGGTTATAATACCTATCATTATAGAGGATACGACAAGAGATACCGCAACAAAGGCTATCAGAACATATGAAATGACATTGATAATTGTCGTGATAGAGGACATGAGCAGTCCTACATAATCGGTATAGGTTATCTTGTCATTTTCCTCAGCCTTTTCATTGTATCTTTCTATACATTCGGATATCCTGTCCTTTGCCTCGAAGGTATCGGCATAAATTGATATTGAGGACGGAGCCTCTCTGCTTACAACGCCGAAGTTTTTCATATTTTCTTCATAGCTTCCCGGAGAGATATACATATCATATATGCCGAGAAGTGTGTTTTTATCGGCAGACTCGATATATTTGTCAAACTGCTGTGCCAGAACAGTTTCATCAGGAATCTTATCCTCCGGAACTCCTGTCATATAGCCCTTGAGTGTTTTTGCCTTTTCTGAAACGGGCAGAGTCTTGCAGAAGCTCTTTACATCAGCTATCTTTTCATCATCATTCTTCGGAGCAAAGCTTACTCCGCTGAGAATGTTGATATCCTTGTTTTCCCTCTGAGCCTTGACTGCCTCACTGTTGTCGGCATAGGAAATAAGATAGTCTGTAAGCGCCTTTGTATATCCTAAGGGCATAGATATAAGATTTGTCTTGCTGTCCTCAACGGGACGGATGATACCTGTTATTTTAAGCTTAATTGCATTGTCCGTAAGCTTGCTGAGTTCATTTTTATCCTGAATTTTTTTAAATGTGCCGTTTTCGTCTTTAGTATAATAATCACAGGCGGGAACAATATATACAGGTACCTTGCATATATCCTCATAGCTCCACTTTTTCTCGTCAAACTCGATCTTTTCTCCGTTGCCGATCTTTTTGATCATATCCTTGTATTCCTTTGAGGGCAACATTCCTAACTCATAGAACAGTGTAAGGGGCAATTCATTCTGCTTTGTGAGAACCATTATTATCTCATCATAGCTTTCGGGATATTTGCCGTAGATAAGCTCATAGTTTTCCTTTATCGCATCGCTTACTCCGTTACCGTCGGGGTTGGGTATAAGCTCGGTGAGGTTATTTTTATTCATTTCGGAGGACATGGCTGAAAATACGGACATTCCGCCTCCTGATGCGCCCTCACTGCTCATTCCGAAGGCTGATGACAATTCACTGTTGAGGTCGGTGCCGTCAAGATTCACTATCACACCGTCAGGATCATAGCTGTAAGCGCCGAATTTTGTTGAATAGCTGTATATGATACCGTTTTTGCCGACATACTTTTTAAGCTCGCAGTCCGGTTCCTCAAGATATTTTTTGAATTTTGTAAGGTTATTTGTGGTAATGCTTGAGGTGAAGGTGGAAAAGCTTTGTAGGCTTGAATTATTCGCATAGACGGCATCCTTTTCATGTTTTCCGGCTTTTTCGTCATTTTCATTTGACATATCCACCAGTGCGCTGAGGTCAATGCTTTGCGAATCAATGGTTATCGGATATGAGGACATAGCGTCACGCTGTATATCATTGATATAGGTATTTACGCCGTTTGACAGTGAAAGTATGAGGGCAATACCGATAATTCCTATAGAGCCTGCAAAGGCTGTAAGTATGGTGCGTCCTTTTTTAGTCCTCAGGTTATTGAAGCTGAGTGAAAGAGAGGTGAGGAAGGACATTGAGGTCTTTCCCATATTCTTGTGCTGAGGCTCGGAGGCTTCACTGCTTCCCGGGGTGAAAGGATTTGAGTCGGAGGTTATTTTTCCGTCATAGAGCTTTACTATACGGTTTGCATAGCTCTCTGCAAGCTCCGGATTATGAGTTACCATAATAACAAGCCTGTCCTTTGCGACCTCCTTTAGCATATCCATTACCTGAATACCCGTATCACTGTCAAGTGCGCCTGTGGGTTCGTCGGCAAGAAGTATATCCGGATCGTTTACCAGTGCTCTTGCTATGGCAACTCTTTGCATCTGTCCGCCCGAAAGCTGATTCGGACGCTTATGCATATGCTCCTTCAGTCCGACTTTCTCCAGAGCCTCCTCGGCGCGCTTTTTCCTTTCGCTTCTTGACACGCCCGAAATGGTAAGCGCAAGCTCGACATTTGACAGGATATTCTGGTGTGGGATAAGATTATAGCTCTGAAATACAAAGCCTATCGTATGGTTGCGGTAGGAATCCCAATCCCTGTCCTTATATTTTTTTGTTGAGATCCCGTTGATTATCAGGTCACCGCTGTCATAGCGGTCAAGTCCGCCGACAATATTCAGCAGTGTGGTCTTACCCGAACCGCTGGGACCGAGTATAGCCACAAATTCATTGTCACGGAAGCTCAGGCTTACATCATTAAGCGCAGTCTGTCTGAGGTCTCCGGTGACATATTCCTTTTTGATATTATTTAGCTGAAGCATTGAATTCTCCTTTCTAATTTTGTACTACATTAGTATAATTGCAAAACAGAGCTTTGTCAACGATTTTTGAATTAAATACGGAAAAACCCGTCTTTTGCGGTATAGTTAAGCGCTTATCCGGCAACAATAAGAACGGAGGTGCTGATAATGGACAAAATAAAACACAAAAGGTATCAGAAAAGTTCGTCAAAAAGGAATATAGGCTTTTATATATCGCTCGGCTTATGCCTGACTGCTGTTGCGGGAGCAGCATGGACTACTTACGGCAGCATAAATGACTTGAATAATGCCGCGGGTGATGAGGTCAGCATAACAGAGCAGAAGGCACAGGTCAATAAGGAAGTAAGCGGACAGTCGTATGAAAAGCCTGAAAGCAGTCTGACCGAAAGCTCCGCGCCGGAGGAAAAGAAGGAAGAATCAGCGGAAGAAAAAAGCTCCGTTCCCGAAAAGTCTGTACCCGCCGTATCGGAAGCCGAAAAAAATGAACAAAAAAATGAACAGGAAAGCACTTATGCCACAGCCGAGCCTGTTGAGAACGGAAAGGTGATAAAGGGCTTCAGTCCCAGAAATCCGATAAGGTCGGAAACAATGAACGACTGGAGGCTTCATGCGGGAACGGATATAAGCTGCAAGGAGGGAGCGCCCGTTCATGCTGTAATGGGAGGCAAGGTCACGAAGCTGTATAAGGACGCTATGCTCGGAAATGTTATCATAGTGGAGCATACGGACGGATATCAGAGCCGTTACTGCGGTCTGACAGATACCCCTGTTGTCAAGGAGGGGGACAATGTTTCTGACGGCAGTACCCTCGGCTATGTCGGACAGATACCCTCTGAGGCAAAGGACGGCGCTCATCTGCATATCGAAGTGCTTTTAAACGGAAAGAACATTGATCCGGATCTTATTTTCTGAAAAATCTGCTGCTGTATTGTATTGGTACAATACGGCAGCTTTTTTTGTATAAACTTGTAATTGATTGACATACAGGAAAAATTATTATATAATAAACTTTAAATACATTTATTTCCATAAGGAGACGATATATATGAAAAAGCTTCTTGAATTATTGAATGAAAATCCCGATTTTACAGTTTCTCAGCTTGCAGCGATGCTTGGTGAGAGCGAACAGGCGGTCGCGGCTGAAATAGATGAATTAAAGGAAAAGGGCATAATCAAGGGAAAGAAGATACTTATTGACTGGGACAAGCTTCCCGATGCGGGAGTACGCGCAATAATCGAGCTAAAGGTCACACCGAAGCCCGAAACAGGCTTTGATGATATCGCAAAGATAGTTATGTCCTATGACAATGTTGAGGACGTATATCTTGCCGCTTCATCACGCTATGATCTCATAGCAATGGTAAAGGGAAATACCATCCAGGAGATAGCGGAATTTGTTTCGAGAAGGCTTTCCACCCTTGACGGCGTACTCGGTACAGCCACCAACTTCGTGCTTACAACATATAAGCTCGGAGGAGTATCCTTCCTCGATGAAAATGATGAGGATGAGCAAAGGAGCATGATTATATAATGGATTATTCTTTACTGCTGAATCAGAAGATTCAGAATCTTAAGCCGTCAGGCATCCGCCGTTTTTTTGATATTGCAAATGAAATGGATCATGTAATATCACTCAGTATCGGAGAGCCTGATTTCACGACTCCCTGGCACGTCAGACAGGAGGGCATAGAATCTCTCAGACGCGGAAAGACCTGGTATTCTCCGAACAGGGGCTTTGCCGAGCTGAGAAGTCAGATAAGCAATTATTTTGCAAGACGCTTCGATACGGAATATGATCCTGATACGGAGATACTTGTTACTGTCGGCGGTTCGGAGGCTATTGACCTTTGTATCAGGGCGATAGTAGACCAGGGTGATGAGGTGCTTATCCCACAGCCCTCATTTGTCTGTTATGAGCCTATGACTGTTATGGCAGGGGGAACACCTGTTATAATCCGCACACGCTCCGAAAATGAATTCAGACTTACGGCACAGGAGCTCGAAGCAGCCATTACCCCGCGCACAAAGCTGCTTATTCTTCCTTTCCCGAATAATCCGACAGGCGCTGTAATGAGAAGAGAGCATCTTGAGGAAATAGCCAAGGTCATTGAAAAGCATAACATACTCGTTCTGTCCGATGAAATATACGGCGAGCTTACCTACGGAAAGGAAAGACACGTTTCCTTTGCTTCAATAAAGGGCATGAGGGACAGGACAATAGTTGTCAACGGCTTCTCAAAATCCTATGCGATGACCGGCTGGAGACTCGGCTATGCGCTCGGTCCGGAGCCTGTTATATCCCAGATGACAAAGCTTCATCAGTATGCTATAATGAGCGCGCCGACAACTGCACAGTATGCCGCTATTGAGGCTCTTAAGCACGGCGACAGCGATATTGAGCGTATGCGTGAGGAATATGACACAAGAAGAAGACTTATCGTTGACGGCTTCTGCAGAATGGGACTTCAATGCTTCGAGCCGGAAGGAGCCTTTTATGTATTTCCGAGCATAAAGATCTCAGGACTGTCCTCCGAGGAATTCTGCGAGCAGCTCATTTATTCACAGCACGTTGCAATAGTTCCCGGTACCGCCTTCGGTGACTGCGGAGAGGGCTTTGCAAGGGTATCCTATTCATATTCCCTCAATCACATCAAAGAGGCTTTGGAGCGTATTGAAAGATTTCTTAATGAAAAAAATAAATGACAGGAGAGTTGTACCATTATGCGTATGACAGTGGCGGCACCCGCCAAAATAAACCTTTTTCTTGAAATAACAGGAAAAAGAAATGACGGCTATCATCTTATAAATACGGTCATGCAGACGGTTTCGCTTTATGATGATGTTACCGTTGCGCTTGATGATGAAAACGATATAGTCCTTAGCTGTACCGATCCGGAGATACCCTGTGACAGCAGCAATACTGCATACAGGGCGGCGGAGGAATTTTTCAAGGCAGCGGGTATAAGCAGAACAGGTGTCAATATCCGCATAAAAAAGCGCATACCCTCAGGAGCAGGCATGGCAGGCGGCAGTACAGATGCTGCTGCGGTCATATTTGCTCTGAATGAGCTTACGGGAGCAGGTCTTGATACCGATGAAATGGCTGAGATAGGAGAAAAGATAGGCGCGGATGTACCCTTCTGCATAATCGGCGGAACAATGACCGCAGCGGGTATCGGAACGATATTTACTCCGCTGCCGGATATGCCCGACTGTCATATCGTTGCAGTAAAGCCCGGCTTTAAGGTCTCCACCCGCGAGGCATATGAAAAATCCGATTCTCTCGGCTATGAACGCCTTAAAAGCTCCTCTCACCTCGTTGATGCGATTTGCAGCGGAAATGTCGCGGATATCGGAGAAGCGCTTTATAACCGCTTTGAGGATGTCATTGACGAGCCTGAGATAGACCTTATCAAAAAGGAAATGAAAAAATGCGGCGCTTTGGGTTCTATTATGACAGGCAGCGGAAGTGTCGTTTTCGGTATATTTGATGATGAGGACAAGGCAGGGGACTGCTGTGACGAACTGAGGGACAAATATGACAGCATTTATCGCATACGTCCCGTGTCACACGGACAAAAACAGATGAATACCGGATTTTTCGGTTCTATTCTGCCATGAGAGAAATAAAAGAAAAATATTTTATGCCGATAGTATGGAGTACGCTTATACTGTCGGCAGTTATTGTAATTACTCTGTGTTCAAAATGCTCCCCGCTCTATCCGCTTAATGACTGGGACGATCCCAACTGCTTTCTTACGGTGGGAAGGTCTGTCTGTCACGGCAAGGTGCTTTATCGGGACATTTTCGAGCAGAAGGGACCAATACTGTACTTTCTTCATTCGCTTGCCTGTCTGATATCGGAGAGAAGCTTTATCGGCATATATTTTGCCGAGCTTATCGCCGCGGTGATATTTCTTTTTTACTCCTTCAAGACTGCGGAGCTGTTTATAGGAAAAAAGGCTGTTTGGGTAATTCCCCTGACTGCCTGTACGGTTTACGGTTCATATTCCTTTCAGGGAGGCGACAGTGCCGAGGAGCTGCTTTTGCCCTTTGCCGCCTTTACCCTGTACACAGCCCTCTATACGGCGAAGGAACGAAAAATGATACCTCCGCTTACCTCAGTGCTGACCGGCATCTCGATAGGCATTGCTCTATGGATAAAGTTCACGCTTTTAGGGGTATTTATGGGCTTTGTGCTTGCCTTTGTGATACTGTACATAAAAAAGCGGAAGATAAAAGATATCTTTCTTACCGCTCTGCTTATGACAACAGGGCTTCTGCTATGCTCCGCGCCGGTGATCATATATTTTATCTGCTCGGACAGCCTCGGATATCTGTATGAGGTATATATTTACGACAATCTTTTTCTTTACGGTACAGGAGGAGGTATTCCTGTAATAGGAGCAGTGATAAATCTTCTTGCCGGAGTCGTTGCGCTTCTGATGAATCATCCGCTTTGCTTTGTATTCACGGTTTTGGGGCTTATATACATTATACGAACTGCGGACAGGAGAACAAAGCTGATATACCTTATCATATTTGCCGTGACCTTCTTTTTTACATATACGGGAGGAAGGTTTTATGCATATTATGCTCTGATACTGAGCATATTCATTCCTGTCGGAGCTGCTGCTCTGATAAAGCACTGTCATTGCAGCGGAGAAAGTGACAACAAAAAAACAGGTATAATGAGGATCGTCACCAATACCGCATATATCGCTGCTCTTATCGTTGGGATAGTATTCTGTCCGAATTTTTCCCGCCTCGGAAAAAGTGCAGACGAATATCCCCAGTTCCGCTTTGATAAATATATTTCTCAGAAGGAAAATGCATCACTGCTGAATTACGGCTTTCTTGACGGAGGCTTTTATACCGTCAGCGGAATAGTTCCCGACTGCCGTTTTTTCTGTACCCTTAATATTCCATACGACGAAATGTATGATGTACAGAATGAATATATAGCCCGCGGGCTTGCTGATTTTATCGTTACCAAAGACAGCAGACCGGTGTTTCCCGGTTATAAATGCATTGATGAATGTGAATTCCCCTACGGCACCGGCATCAGCAAATACTGCCTCTATATCAATGTACAATGTACAATGAACTGCAATTCCGGTTCGTTCGGTCGTTTTAGTCTATAGCTCAACAAAAATATAAATAAAGGCTGCTGTGCAAATTCATCCTTATTGTACAGCAGCCCTTTTTCAATTTACAATTTACAATGTACAATGTGCAATTTATGGTAATTCTGCTTGAGTTGGGAGTTGTTGGCGGCATGAACGATAACTGAACTTATATGAAGGTAGATAGATATTGGGATAAATTTTATGAATTATTATGAAAAAATAATGATTGTAAAAATGAGGATTGTTTTTTATTATTTTATGAATTATAATCATTATCAGGAAAGGAATGTATATAAGGAAAGGTTCGCCGGAAGGAGAATTCGGGATGTGGAAAAATGAAGAAAAGATATTGACGGATGATGAGCTTTGCCGCTTTGTCGAAAGCAATCCCAAGTCGGTTATCGTGCTTACAGGACCGACAATGTGCGGAAAGACAAGCCTGCTCAAAAGCGTTAAAACAAATAGAAAGCTCAGAGTCAGCGCGGAGCTTTTTTCTGAGGTGGTTTATACTATAAATAAAAATAAGAATTATGATCTTACAGATTGTCTTTTGAGTTCCTTTGGAGACTGTGAGCTTTTATGCATTGAGGATCTTGATATGTTTATGGCAAGCTATAATGTTTTATGCTGGGCTTCAGACAACTTCATCAGGGAGGTACTGAAAAATACTACCATTGTCTTTACAGGCGTGGATATTGACAAATGGCAGATTTTCAGCGAATTATCAAGAGTCTTTGAGGTCTTGTTTATAAAGTATTATGATGGTACGGATGAAGACAGGTGCAGATTCAAGGTATTTACCTATAATACTGTTTATGACGATTAAAAAATAAGGAGCAAATAAAAATGAAATTCAGAATAACTGCTGTTGTCCTGTGTGCTGTTTTGCTTTTTTCCTCCTGTACACTTTTTAAGGAGGACAGCAATAATACCGCTTCATCCGGAACGGTAACGGAATCATCTGCCGAAAAAAGCAATATACCCGCTCAAGGCTCGGAAATATCGGATGAATCAGACTATCAGGCTTCTGAGAATAGTTCTTCTGCTGAAAGTGAACCGACCTCAGAGGAACCGTCATCTCCCGAAAGCTCAGGAGAATCATCAATAATTCAAAGTCCTCTCTGCCGTTCGGCAGTGCTTTACAGTGTTGATGAAAAGAAGATAATATATGATGACGGCGCAGATATAGTCACTGCCCCCGCAAGCATCACAAAGCTGCTCACTGCTTCGGTCATGCTCAATAATATGAATGAGAATGATATAGTTACAGTCGGCTCGGAACAAAATCTTGTGCATGAGGATTCCAGCGTATGCTATATATCTGTAGGAAACAGGCTCAAGGTAAAGGATCTTCTTACAGGAATGCTTCTCAGCTCAGGAAATGATGCGGCATATACGGCGGCAGTTTGTACCGCAAGGGCAGCTCATCCCGGTGAGGAACTGAGCGATACTCAGGCAGTAAGCGTTTTCTGCGGTATGATGAATGAGCTTGCAGCAGAGATAGGCATGAGCAGCAGCCATTTTTCAACTCCTGACGGTTGGGATGAGGACAATCAGTATGTTACGGCTGCCGACCTTGCAAAGCTTTGTGAATATGCTCTCAGTATTCCGACGCTTCGCCTTATAGTCGGTACATTTCAGAAGAGTGTGGTCTTTGAATCAGGTGAAAGCATGACCTGGACAAATACCAATAAGCTGATTGATCCAAACAGTAATTATTACTGTGAATATGCTACGGGCATGAAAACCGGTACTACCGATAATGCGGGCTGCTGTCTTGCAGCGTCATTCGTAAAGAACGGCAAGACCTATGTTTCAGTTGTTACGGGATGTAATGCAAGTGATGACAGATACGAAATGACACTTAAGGTTTTTGATAAGGCTAAATAAAAATATAAAAAAATGCCTGTCCTTCGTTTGAAAGGACAGGTAATTTTTTTTGCAAAACACAAGCTGCCCGTTTCTGAGCAGCTTATGTCCGGTATATTTAATAAGGAGTTTAAAGGCAGATTATCAAACAACACCCTGAGCGATCATTGTGTCAGCAACCTTAACAAAGCCTGCGATATTTGCGCCTGCTACATAGTTGCCTTCCATGCCGTACTTCTTTGCAGCGTCTGCAATGTTGCGGTAGATGTTGTTCATGATGTCCTTAAGCTTAGCGTCAACCTCTTCAAAGGTCCATGAAAGTCTCTCACTGTTCTGGCTCATCTCAAG
>CACXDV010000084.1 GCA_902766585.1 uncultured Ruminococcus sp. | reverse complement strand
TCTATGGTGACATCACTTCCGCTGAAGGTGGTTTTCTTACCGTTTGCGTTATCAAATGTTCTTGCAATATCCTTGTAGTTGAGGTTTACAGAAAGATCATAACTAAAGGGAACTGTTTTGATTGTAGCAATGACAAGATTAGCGTCACGGTCATAGATCATCTGCTGATCCTCTTTAAGACCGGCATTGTATTCATTAAGCTTGTTTTCCCATTCAGCGCGCTTTTTGTCATCTGTTTCCCCGGCGTTCTCCATTACCTCTTTAAGGGTATAAAGAACCTTGTCGGTATGAGCGATTTTGATAGTGTCGCTGTGGATAGTCAAGGTCTGACCGATTATGTTGAATTCCTCATCACCGTATTCGATAATAGCCTGTATGGTCTTGCTGTCCTTTAATTCGTAGCTGACAGTTCCGCTGCCTGCATCGCGACGGTAATAAAGCTTGGAGGTAATATTGTCAAGAAGTGAACGGCTGCAGCTTATATCAATTGAATCATCATCGGAGTTCTGATATATGAATTCACAGCTCGGATCGCTGATGAATTCGCTTCCGTCCTTGTTTGTTATATCCATAAGACCGTAAGCCTTATTCTGATCTCCTGTAATGCCTTTGAAATCTATATTAAGAGTTTCGCTGCTGATATTTACATTTCCGCCTGAGAACATACCGTTGTCTGCCTCGCCTGCGAATATCTGACCGAATACATTGTTGAAGCTGCCTGTGGCTCCTGCTGTAATAGTGCCTGCTGCGATAGTCGCTGCTGCAGCTGCTGCAAGAATAGTAAATACCTTTGTGATGCTTCTCTTGTTTTTCTTTTTACCGTTGTTCTTAACCATATCCTTAAAAATCTCCTTTACATTTTCTGTTCTGACTCCTGTTTCTTCTATGACTGTCTGCTCGTTTAATTCATCCGGATCATTATTCATATGATCAAAAATGTTATTTGTTTTCATATCAATAACCCCTTTCCTTCAAAAAAGATTTCAGCTTTGTTCTTGCCCTTTTGATCTTTGACTTTACTGCTTCAAGCTTAAGATCGAGAAGTTCTGCTATTTTCGGCGCTGTCTGGTAGTAGTAATAGTATCTGATAATTATTTCCCTGTCCGGTTCACCGAACTGATCGAGCGCCTGTTTCAGATCCTGCTGCAAGACCTTGTTTTCTATGCTGTCGGATAAAGAATATTCATCTGCAAGCACTACATCATCTATATCAATGATGTTATCTTTTGGTTTTAGCCTGCGTATCTTTTCCTTAGCCTTGTTTTTCGCAACAGCGGCTATAAAGCCTTTAAGCGAGCCTTCTGTGATTTTCTGAGGTTCGGACCAGATCGTGAAAAATACATCAGCCGCGGTTTCCTCAATGTCGGGCGTACTCATCTTGCCTCTCGACAGGTTATATATTATTGTCGATACATAAGGCGTGTAACGCTCCATTATTTCTTCTATTGCCGACTCATCATGTTTTTTCAGTCTGTGTAGAAGCTCATTATCATCCATGATCGTTTCCTTTCTGCAGCATATGTTTAAGGGCATTGCCGCTGTTTTTCAACCTTCAATTATATAATTGCGTGAAAAGCTTAAAAAGGTCTGCCGGTTTGAAAATTATTTTTTTCTTCCGGTCTTTTTTTGCGCTTTCACTTATATGATTGCACTCAGTACGGAAAAAGGTCTGCTTTATTTAAAAAATTTTTTTCAGGCAAAAAGCCGTATGCCTTGTTCCTGAAAGAATAGCATATATGACATTTACAGTTTATAAAAAAGGTGCTATAATAATACGGAGAAATATATAGGGGGTATTATATGAAAACTATAAAAGCAGCCGCAGTTCAGATGTCTATGACCGCGGACAGCAGAATAAATATTGATAAGGCAGAGGAATTGGTTCGCCGCGCAGCAGCAGAGGGAGCAAAGGTGATACTTCTGCCGGAGCTTTTTGAGAATTTGTATTTTTGCCAGGAGAGAAATTACGATTATTATTCTCTTGCACATGAAACTATGGAGGATCCTGCCGTAAAGAGATTTTCGGCGCTGGCAAAGGAGCTTGATGCAGTTATTCCCGTAAGCTTTTATGAAAGACATATAAACAGCATTTATAATACTGTCGCAATGATAGACGCAGACGGTACAGTCATGGGAATATACCGTAAGGCGCATATACCTGACGACCATTTCTATCAGGAAAAATTCTATTTTACCCCCGGAGATACGGGCTTTAAGGTATGGGATACAAAATACGGAAGGATAGGTGTGGGAATATGCTGGGATCAGTGGTTTCCCGAGGCAGCAAGATGCATGGCTCTTAAAGGGGCACAGCTTCTTCTTTATCCTACAGCTATCGGCAGCGAGCCTATTCTTAATGTGGACAGTATGCCTCATTGGAGAAGATGTATGCAGGGACACAGTGCAGCCAATATCATTCCGGTGATCGCTGCCAACAGAGTGGGAACGGAGACAGTTACACCCTGTGCGGAAAACAATGATCAGTCCTCATCGCTTTGCTTTTACGGCTCTTCCTTTATTACGGATGAAACGGGAGAGGTCATAGTTCAGGCAGACAGGGTAAGCGAGGGAATAATAACAGCAGAATTTGATCTTGAAAAAATTGCAGATATGCGTTTTAGCTGGGGACTTTTCCGTGACCGGCGCCCGGAGCTTTATTCTCCCATTACGGATAAGGGGTGAAGCAGTTGACTCAGCAGCCAAAGCCGAATTATCAGATAATTCTTGATAAGACACTTGAACAGCTGACAATGGAGGGTAAAAGACCTTCGCTGATGCTGCATAGCTGCTGTGCGCCTTGCAGCAGTTATGTGCTTGAGTATCTGAATAAGTATTTTGATATAACGGTGTTTTATTATAATCCGAATATATCTCCCGAAAAGGAATATATCCACAGGGTAGAGGAAATAAAAAGACTGATAAATGAAATGTGTCCTCAGGTAAGCTTTCTTGAGGGAAAATATGAGCCTGAGCGCTTTTATGAAATGGCAAAAGGTCTTGAACAGGAGCCTGAAAGGGGTAAAAGATGCCTCAAGTGCTACCGTATGCGTCTGGAGGAAACAGCAAAAGCAGCTCTGACTTACGGGAGCGACTTTTTTACTACGACACTTTCCATTTCACCTCAGAAATCCTCAGCCGTTCTTAATGATACGGGAAAAAGCGTAAGCGAGGAATACGGAGTGCCGTATCTGTTTTCCGATTTCAAGAAAAAGGGCGGATATAAAAGGTCGATCGAATTGTCCGCAGAATACGGATTATACAGGCAGAATTACTGCGGATGCGTTTTTTCAAAAAATCAGAATAAGACTTAATATTGTATAAGAATTTCCCCGCAGCATATATAATGTACGCTGCGGGGATCTTTGCATACATATATAAAAAGCTGCCGTATCGTTTGTAAGGACGTTACGGCAGCTTTGGAGTATTATTAAAGCTGTGACAGTATATCTGCGGGTTTGTCGGCTATGAAATCAGCTCCGGCTTCAATAAGCTCTTCAACGGGACGAAAGCCCCAGCTTACTCCGACCTTTTTCAGTCCGGCATTTTCAGCGGTTTTCATATCTACATTTGTATCGCCGATATAAAGGACTTCCTCAGAGCTTACTCCTGCTTCGCGGATTATTTCAAGTGCGGCATCAGGCTCAGGCTTTCTCGGACAGCCTTCTATTGTGCCTCTGATAACGGCAAAGCTTCTGCCCGCAAAAAGTGTGCTTACAATAAGCTTTGTGAAGGGATCGGGCTTATTTGAGAGGACACTGTATGCTATTCCTCTTTTATCGAGTTCGTCCAAAAGCTCTGTTATGCCTTCATATGGTCTTGTGAAGTCCATGCAATGCTCACGGTAGCGGGGGTTAAAATCAGCCAGTACCCTTTCCTTTATTCCTGTATCGGTGCTGTCGGGTACGACCATTGCCCTGTCTGCAAGAACTGAAATTCCGTTTCCTACCATAAAACGATACTTTTCCCTGTCATGTGTGGGGAGCCCGTTTTTTTCGAGGGCATAGTTCATCGAATCGGCAAGGTCATAAAGTGAATCGACCAATGTGCCGTCAAGGTCAAAAATGCATAGCTTAATCATCGTTATTTTTTCCTTCCTTTTTTAGTAATATCTTCTTTTCGGGGAGAGCGGGATGCTGTTTTTTGATCGGTACTGCGGGAGTTTCATTCCTGTTTCCTGTCAAAGCGGGCTGGGGGAGCTTTTTATTTCTGAAGAAGAATATCAGCGCAACAGCTATAAGAATGACAATGACCGATACAGTACAGAAAATAATTATATCAGAAATGTTCGGTGTTGATATCTCACAGGTTATCGAAGCCTTTGAGCCGGCGGTAAGTACCGAATATATGCCGTCCTTTTTCTCTGCATACTGCGGTTCGGAGTTCTCGGCAGTTTTTATTGAAAGTGACTTTGCCATTTCTCCCTCACGCGGTTTTAATGTATATGTAACGGGAGTATCGACATTCTTTCCGAC
>CACXDV010000083.1 GCA_902766585.1 uncultured Ruminococcus sp. | reverse complement strand
GAATTTGGTATCAGATGCGTTATTGTACATGGTACAGAGGGGCATCTTATTGCAGATGAGCTTAAAGATAATTGTGAGGGAATACTCAGCGGGCCGATAATGACTGACCGCAGCAAGCCGGAGTTAAAAAACCTTTCTCTTTCATCTCCGGGAATTATCAGTTCGTCCGGAATACCAACTGCTTTGATAACAGATCATCCTGAAACTCCGATAGATCAGATAAATATTTGTCTTGCGCTTGCTGTACGGGAGGGAATGACTGAAAGAGCTGCTTTGCAGGCTGTAACCTCGGCAGCGGCAAAGCTTTGCAATATTTATGAACGTGTCGGAAGTATTGAAGCGGGTAAGGACGCCGATCTTGTGATATATGATTCATCCCCGCTTAATATCACAGAAAAACCGCGTATGGTAATTATTAATGGAAAGGCAGTTTTTAATACACTGTTGTGAGTTTTCAATAAATTCAATTCATAAAATTTTTACATAAATTTTAATAAAAGTATTCCATTTTTTGTTCATTAGTGTTATAATATAGATAATCTCAGAGATGAGAAAGTTCCAATCACAAGGAGGATTGTCTTATGAAGTATAACATTATTGGCAGAAAAGTAAATTTAAGGGACAACTTCAAGGAGCGTGTTTACAAAAAGCTTGGAAAATTTGAAAAAATCTTTTCAGAGGATGCAGAAGCAGCCGTAACCGTTACGCTTGAGAGAAACCGTCAGACAGTGGAGGTTACTATCCGCGACAACGGAATGATGTACAGAGCAGAAAGCACTGCATTGGAGATGAATGATGCTCTTGATGCTGTAGTTGATATACTGGGAGGTCAGATAAGAAAGAATAAGGCAAAGCTCAGCAAGAAGATGAAATCGGATTCTCTTGAGAGATATTTTGCAGAGGAGCCGACAGGCTATGACGATATAGCTCTTGATGAAGAAGATTATAAGGTAGTTCGTACCAAGAATGTTCCGATAAAGCCCCTTACCATTGAGGAAGCCATTCTTCAGATGAATATGATAGGACATCAGTTCTTTATGTTCCGTAATGCTTCCACAAATGATATCAATGTTGTATATAAGCGTAAGAATGGAACATACGGACTTCTTGAGCCGGAAAACTGAAATAATCGATAATATAAGGCCCTGTACCTGAAATATGGTACAGGGCTGTTTTGATTATATGTAGCCTTTTTCACGGGCATAGATCATTTCGTATTTATAACCGTCGGTATTCCATTTTTCAACATGATAAATATTATCCTTGACGCTGAGATAGTTTTCTCCGGGAGTCAGGCACCAATCAAGTACACCGCTTACTTTTTTAACGGAGGGAATGAATACCCTGTTGTTTTTCTGTTGAACGAGTTGAAGCTTTTCAAAAAAGGCTTTCATCTCAACAGCCGTAAAATCTGTAATATCGTAATATGCAAAAACCTCAATACAGCTTTTGATAAGACTATAGGTCTGCATTTGACTGTAGTCAACAATTGCGTGCTCGCTTTTATAATAGTATTCGGCTTCATTAAAGCGTATTTTATCCAGATTATTCATATCAGAAGCTCCTTATATGTTTCCTTGATCATATTTTTTTCCCCAATAGCAGCCGAAAGTACCACGGAGTAAAGCAGTTCAGGATTGTTATAAAAATTCTTTTTTATCCTGTTTGCTTCAGAACTGGTCGAAACAAAAAGATCAAGGGACATCAGATCTCTTGTTCCGTCGTTTATCCTGAGATTCACGAAATATCCTCCGCCTTCCGCTCTTGAAATAACTACGGGGTTTTCTCTTTCGATCTTTCTTGCTTCTATTCGTTCAAAGGCAGCGCAAACAGCCTTCTCTTTTACGGATTCCGTCAACTCAGAGCTGAGCTGGTCGGAGACCATTGTTCCGTTTTCGGTAATTTCGATAGTTTTGGAATTTTCGTCACAATATTTAACATTATTCAGCTTTATAAGCTCTGAAAGCGCGGAGGATACCTCAAAATAATTTGCAAGTCCGTTTTCCTGTATAATATCTATAAGGTCATCTTTTCCGATAGCTGTTCCTATAGTATCCAATATATAGCATATCAGTATTCCGATATCACCTGTATTTCTTAATCCTCCCGGTTCAACGCCTGCCAGAAAAGCATTGGGATCCATATTTCTCCTCCGTTCATAAATGAATATGATTTACATATGATATTATAGCACATCTGAGCTTTTTTGTATTTCGTTATATTAAACAAAAAATCGTTTATGATATTAAATAAGCTGTTGAAAAATTCTTTATGCCTTGGAAAAAAGGTACTAATGTGTTATAATAAATTGGGAGTAGGATGATAAAGTGGTATTTTAAGGATATTTTTGTATAAATACAGAGAATGGATGGATAATTATGAAAGGGAAGGTATATTTTAAGTCACAAGCACTGCTGCTTGTAATGGTAATGATGTTCCTTTTTATTGCTGCTCCGCTTACGTCAGTTGAAGCTGATGCAGCTACACCAGGTATAAATGTAAGTGTTTATCAGTCATCTGTTTATGTCGGTGGTAAAATGACAGTAACAGCATATGGCTCCGGTACTCGATCTCCTTATAAGTATAAATTTATATATAAGGTCGACAGCGGAAGCTGGATCACTTTAAGAGACTATACTGCTTCCAATACCGTAACATTTACAATGGGAAAGGCAGGCACCTATACCATAAGGTCATATGTTAAGGATGCAAATAATAGTCTGAATTATTATGACCAGAAGATGACCTGTAAGGCAAAATATGTTCCGCTTTCCAATAACACAACGATCAGCTCAACAAATATCAGCATTCGTCAGGCTGTCGCTATGTACGGGAAGGCAAGCGGAGGAACTCCGCCGTATAAATACGCTTACTATTATACAAAGGTCGGCGGTGCAAAAACAACGATCAAGGATTTTTCGACAGCGACTGTAGGTTCTATAAGACTTGCAGCAGGATATTATAAATTTGACTGTATTGTCAAGGACAGCGCCGGAAAGACAGCAACAAAGTCCTTTTGCGGTGTTACTGTAAAGAATGATACCGGAAAGGCATTGAAAAACACATCATTTGCCCCCGAGATCTCAGATGTTACATCCACTATAAAGATCACTGGCAGCGGTTCGGGCGGATATAAGCCTTACAGATATTCCTTCTATTATTCAACAGACGGAAAGAATTATCAGAAGATAACTGAAAATTCACAGAATCCCTATGCGAATCTTAAGCTGAATTATACAGGCTTTTATACTGTAAAGACAGTAGTTAAGGATTATGCAGGAAAGCTTTCGACAAAATATCTGAGCATTACTTCAAGAAAGAATACATCAAAGGCACTTAGCTTTAGTGCATCGGTTGACTGTTCTGATTTAGTAGATCAGGGTGCAGCGGTTACAATGAGAGCCTTTGCATCAAATGGAGTATTGCCGTACAAATATGCTTTCTATTATCAGTATAATTCCGGTTCATGGCAGACTGTCAGATCTTATGGAATAGTTGACAATGCTTCGGTTAAGCTCAGTAATGCAGGAAAATATGTTTTGAAGGTATGTGTAAAGGATGCTGCCGGAAAGATAATTGAAAAGAAATTCAATGTAGAGTCACTTTCAAGGCAAAGCTATCAGTCAACGCTTGTTTCCAGCAAAAATACAGCATATGGCTTCACAGCAACTGTAAATGC
Organism: uncultured Ruminococcus sp.; assembly: GCA_902766585.1. Taxonomy (GTDB): domain Bacteria; phylum Bacillota; class Clostridia; order Oscillospirales; family Acutalibacteraceae; genus UBA1213. Next base: position 1,267 of record CACXDV010000083.1, on the reverse strand, counting down.
GGTTAGTAAGGGAGCAGGTGCAAGATATTCCTTCTATTACAAAAAGACAAATGATTATTTCTGGACAAAGCTGAAAAACAACAGTACCTCGCGTACAGCAAGCTTCCGTCCGAGAGAACTCAGAGAGTACACAGTACTGGTGCGTACAACAGTTGGATCTGCTGTTTATACATCTACTTATAAGATAAATCCTACTATCGACAATAATATATATGAGGTTCACAGACTTATTAATAATGAGAGGCGGAAGGCAGGTTTAAATCCGCTTGTACTTGATACAAATATGGTGTTTATCAGCGGAGTCCGCGCAGAGGAACTGAATAAACGCTATGAGCATATCAGACCGGACGGAAGAAAGTACAGTACCATATTTGATGAGTATGATGTTGATTTTTCTACGAGCGTAGGTGAAAATAACGCATCTGTAAACTGTGATCCCGAGGAAGTCGTAAATGCATGGATGAAATCTGAAAAGCACAGGGATAATATACTTTCTGCTCAGTTTACAAGAGAGGGCTTGAATTACAGCGGAAGATTCTGGAATGAGCTTTTCGCTAACTAAATACTAATTATGAAGCAATTAAAAAAGTACCTGAAACGGACATATTTGGTGATAAAGAAAAAGAGATATCATCAGGCAAACAAATAGGTGTTGAATATGAAAAGAGTACATTACATTGGGAAATTTAATGCTTCATTTGGTTTAACATTTATAATAAAATACGAAACTGACATATCTGTAGGACAGTCGGTTATTATTGATGATACCGAATATGTTGTTAAAAAAATAAAAATGCAAAGTTCTCCAAATAAGGAAAAACTAATTGCTGTGTTTGTATAACCGTTTCAGGAAAACGGGGCAGTTTTTCTATGGCCGAAAAGAACAAAAAATAAACCAAATGAATACAGCGGGATTCAGAATTATAGGGTTATAATTCCAAATCCCGCTGTCGTTATTTCTAATTGTTTCAAAGGTTGTTTTGGATGAATTCAATATAAGGATTACGGCGGTAGATACTGTCGGTATTGTCCTTGTACCATTCGAATTCCGCCTTTAAGCCGTCATAGAGGGGGATAGTATCGGGCATCAGCTCATTCTGAGCCGAAACATCGAGAACATATTCATAGTCATAAAAACAGAAATAGTTTCTTTGAAATACAGATTTGTCAACGCTGACAAATGTCGGTTCTTTGCCGGCAGCGTTATAGCACATGGTTACCCATTCACGAATAGTAACAGTATCCGGATTGCCAACATTGAATATTG
>CACXDV010000082.1 GCA_902766585.1 uncultured Ruminococcus sp. | reverse complement strand
CTGTCACCGGAGGAGCTTAGTACCGTCAGCTATATTGTAAATGAGGATATAAGGATAATATCATCAAAGGAATAAGTAATGCAGAGGGAGATGATCGGGTGGCATCGTTATTTAAAAGATCAATAGGTACGCTTGGCGGTGTCGGACCGAAAAAGCAGCAGCTTTTTGAAAAGCTCGGTATAAGAAGCGTCGGAGATCTGCTGAGATATTATCCTCGAGCCTATGAGGATTGGAGTGAACCGAAAAAAATTGCCGAGGTGCCGGATAATACAGCTGCGTGTGTAAAGGTCAGGGTGGAGAACGCGCACAAACCCTTTGTTGCAAGAACGGGTACGATACTTCTTAAAGCCGAGGTCACAGACGGCGATGATATGATGACGGTTACATTTTTCAATCAGCGTTATCTGTTTGATAAAATAAAGGACGGCGGGGAATTTCTGTTTTACGGCACAGTGAAAAACAATGGTATTGGCTATGAGATGCTTTCACCGACTGTATCTGAGACGGCAGCGGCGTGTATACATCCTGTATATCCGCAGACAGCAGGACTTACAACCAGACAGATCGAGGCTGCCGTCAGACAGGCAGCAGCACTTTTGCCGGAAAAGACAAATGATCCTCTGCCGGAGGAGATACTTAAGGAATATGATCTCTGTTCATTGGATTTTGCGATAAGGAAGATACATTTTCCCGATAAAATGGAGGATGCCGAGATATCACGCAAAAGACTTGCCTTTGAGGAAATGCTTGTTTTGCAGCTTGGTATGGCAAGGCTTAAGGGCAGCAGCAAAAAGGAAAGGGCATCACTTAAAATAAATAAGGATTACAGTGATGAATTCTATAAGCTCCTTCCCTTTGAACCTACAGGCGCTCAGAAAAGGGCTGCAGCCCAATGTATAAATGATATGATGAACCTGAGCTGTCCTATGAATCGTCTTATACAGGGAGATGTCGGCTCGGGAAAAACGGCGGTCGCGGCAGCGGTATGCTACAGTGCCGTTAAGAACGGTATGCAGTGTGCGTTTATGGCTCCGACTGAGATACTTGCGGTACAGCATTTTCAGTCCCTCAGCGCTTTGCTTGGCAGCAGCGGGGTAAGGATAGAGCTTCTTACAGGCTCGGTCACTCCCGCAAGAAAGAGAAATGTCTATGAGGCTCTTGAAAATGGTGAAATAGATATTATAATAGGCACTCATGCGCTTATTTCAGAAAAGGTGGTTTTTAAGGCTTTAGGTCTGGTAATAACCGACGAGCAGCACCGTTTCGGAGTGGCTCAGCGCGCAGCACTCATTTCAAAGGGCGACAGTCCTCATATTATGGTAATGTCCGCAACGCCTATACCGAGAACGCTTGCGCTTATGATATTCGGAGATCTTGAACTTTCGGTGCTTGATGAGATGCCGCCAGGCAGACAGAAGGTAGATACCTATTTTATTGACAGCTCAAAAAGGACAAGGGCTTACGGCTTTCTTAAAAAGCATATAGAAAACGGAAACCAGTGCTATATAGTCTGTCCTTTGGTAGAACAGAACCTGAGCGAGCTTAAATCGGCTGAGGAATATATATCAATGCTTGAAAAAACTCCTCTCGGAGAGTACCGTCTCGGACTTCTTCACGGCAAAATGAAGCCAAAGGATAAGGAGGAGGTCATGGAGGAATTTGCGGCGGGCAGGATAGATATACTTGTCAGTACGACTGTTATAGAGGTCGGAGTGAATGTTCCGAATGCGACGATAATGATGATAGAAAATGCCGAAAGATTCGGTCTGTCACAGCTTCATCAGCTTCGCGGTCGTGTAGGACGAGGAAAGGATAAGGCATACTGTATCCTTGTTTCCGATAATTTTTCCGCCGGAACAGTCGAAAGGCTTGGTATAATGTGCAGAACGAATAACGGATTTGAAATAGCCGATGCCGATCTTAAAATGAGGGGACCTGGTGATTTCTTCGGTTCGCGGCAGCATGGACTTCCGGAGCTAAAGGTCGCGGATATGTCGAGTATGGATATACTTGAACAGACACAGGATGCTGCAAAGAAAATACTCAAGGATGATCCTGAGCTTGCTTTGCCGGGGCATGGAGGACTCAGATTCGAGACCGAAAGGCTTTTTGAAAAAACAGGCGGCGAGCAGCTTCAATAAAATATTTTTATGAAAGGAATTGACAAGAATGAGCAGCTTTGAAGAAATAAAAAAGAAAATGGTTGAGGAAAATGAAGAAAGATACGGAAATGAGATCCGTGAAAAATACGGTGAAGAGGTTTATGAGACCAGCGCCAATATTATAAACGGTCTTACAGAGGAAAAATGGATACGTTCCGAAACACTCAGGCAAAAGACTGAGGCAATGCTTAAAGAACTTGCTCCACGCGGTGATCATAAGTGCGCTGAGGCTATGGAAATGGCAAGGCTTCACGGAGAATGGGCAAACTGCTTCTGGGCGGACGGAGCATATTCTCCTGAGGCTCATACGGCTCTTGCAAAGATGTATGTTGAGGATGAGCGTTTTACAGCCTATTATGAGGCAGTTGTAAAGGGCGGCGCCGAGTTTCTTTATAAGGCAGTTGAATATTACTGCTCACAAAAATAATTATCCGGGAGGAATATGAATGAATCAGCCTTTTATGTTTATGCCGAATCTGAATCCCCTGGCAGACAATGCGAAATTTATTAAAAAGGCAATTAAAAGAAAATATACCATAGTTATCGCCGCTTCAATGGCAGCGGTACTGATTGCCGCTATGTTCGGAATGTTATATTCCTTTGGTCTGTCGATGAACGGCGCGACCTTCTATGTAAGCTCCTATGACCAGGAGATGCAGGGCGCGGAATTGTCGGGATTTGGATTTAAGCTTATAATGTTGATAGGTATTTTTGTGTTTCCGGCAATTGCTGCAGTAAATTATTCCGTAGCGGCAAGGGATAAGGAAAATCAGTGGTTCCCTGCTTCGGTCACAACGCTTGCAAAGGTATTCCTTATAATGTATATGCTGGCGGGCGTATACTGGCTTTTTTCCTCCCTGGGAAGTATGGGAGTTTATGCGCTTTTGGAACAGATGGGAGAAACATCCGCTGAAGCAAATCTGTTTACTGATGTTTTTCTTATGAAGACAGTTCCTTCATTTATTGAAATAACATGGGCTATCGGCGGACTTGTATTTATAAATTCCTTCAATAAAACAGTAAGATGTCTCAGGCTTACGGATAAGGGCGCCGGATTTTTCGGTATCATTTCACTATTGATGGTAATTACAAATATTGTACTTGTGATAGTTTATGATGTAAACGGCTTTAAAGGAGGCTTATTCTTTTCTTCACAGGGTACCGATACGCTTTCGATAGCTATAAATCAGAATATGCTTGCAAAGGTATGCTTTAATCTGTTCTATATCGGATGCACAATTGCTGTCTTTATGATAATGCTGTTCTCAACAGAATTCAGCAAGGCAGTAAAAAAGGCAAGAGTATCCCTTGAAGCAGGCGGCGCAAACCTCTATATGAACGGTGACAGCGTTAACGCCGCATATTATCAGGGCTATTATAACGGTCAGCCGGCATACGGACAGCCTGTGCCTCCCGTACAGCCTCCTGTTCCGGTCAATATGGGCTATCCTCCGCCGCCGTTTAACGGTGCAGTCAATAATCCCCCTGTACCTCCGGTGCAGTATGCAAATAATTATCAGGTTCATCCTGAAAATAATATCCCGGCTCCTCCTGTTGCAAATGCGCCTGTTTATCCGGTCAGACAAGAGACAAATCCCCCGATTCCGCCCGCAGAACAGCCTGTAAATAATATGCCGGCGGCAGAACCTGTAATGAATAATACTGATAATCAGCAAAACAGTTTTGTTCAGCCCGCAGAAGATTTACAGCAGGTTCACACAACAGAAGAACCGCCTGCTGTCAATACGGGTATGTCAAATATTTCGGCAGATAAAGAACAGCTTGCTCCTGTTCAGGAAGAGGAAAAGGAAAATACAGTTATATGCCGTGCTTGCGGTGCTGAAAATCCGACATTCAGCAAATACTGTATCGAATGCGGCAATATGCTTAGGGATTAATTAAATTGACGGCTTGAAATACATGGAGTTATCATGTATAATAGCATTGTAAAATTTATAATATATACTTGGAGGATAATATGAAGAAAATTATACTTAGTGTAATATCTGTTGTTGCCGCGGCAGTACTTTTGTGCGGATGCAGCAGAGGAAACGGTCTGCCCGGAGTAAAAACAGAGGATGCACCGAAGGCGGCCAGCGTAAAACAAAGTGATTATAATAATGACCTTGAAGGGCTTGAAAAGTATCTTAATGCACTCGGCTACATTCCGGATGACTGTAAGCCGGTCGAAATGACGCTTTGCTCCGTGATCGGCGCAAAGGACGGCGACAGATATAATTTCAATGTTGACAATTCTGCTGTATTTGTTGAGCTTTATGAATACGATACTGATAATCTTAACGATGATGCAAAGCGTGTTATCGGAGAGGTCCAGAAGGAAGGAAAATATTACGTTTTCGGAGAGAGCAGCAAGGAGGATGCGGCTTCCTTTGAGGCTAGCATTTCAATTAATGGAAAATACATGGTGTCCTATACCCTGACTTCAAACGGTGAAACGAATGAACAGAGAAAGAAGGACTTTATCAGCGCAGTAGAAGGATTTTATAGATGATAAGAGTAAAAGCGGTGTTCCGGAAGGAATACCGCTTTTGAAATACAGACTGTATTTTTAAGGCTTTGAAATTCATTAAAAAGACGGAAAGTATACAATTTGTAGAAGAATAAAAAATTCTGTAAAAAAGTGTTGACAAAAGGATTTGTATGTGATATTATTAACAAGCTGTCGCACGAGAG
>CACXDV010000081.1 GCA_902766585.1 uncultured Ruminococcus sp. | reverse complement strand
TTTATGGCTCAGAACCTGAAAAAGTGGATACCCCGCATGGGAATGCAGCAGGTAACAACTGTTTCCTCGTCAATATACGATATGCTCAGTGAGCTGGCAAAACAGGGAAAAAATGAAGGTATGCTCAAAAATGCCTATATTAAATTCATGTGCTGGCTTTACTATAAATTTGAAAGGATACTGAACCGTCTCGGAGGAGATGAGGTTCCTAAGCTTCTCTATCAGGGCACACCGGCAAGTTATGAGTTTATGATGATACGCATAATCGCCGGCTCGGGCTGTGATGTTGTTATGCTCCAGTACAGCGGTGACGCGGAATATAAAAGGCTTGATCCGTCCTCGGCATATTCAAGGGAATATTCTGCTTCCGGACTTGCTCCCTTCCCCGCTGGCTTTTCTGTAAAAAGCATAAGGGAGAATATCGAAAAACAGGCTAATTTGCAGATGCTTTACGGTCCGGCTCCCTCGATATCGGGATGTACTAATGCATGGGTCAAGGGCAAGGGCTTTGATGACCTCAAAACACCTCTTGCATCAAGAGGTACTGATCCCAAGCTGTTTTATAACTGCTTTTTCAGGATGAACGGCGTACCGGATAAGATAACCTACCTCAATGACCTTTACCGCTATCAGCTTGAAGTTAAGAACAGCGGAAGAAAAATCGTCATAATGGATGATAAGATACCCGTTCCGACCTTTGACGAAATAGCAAAGGTCAAAAAGGGAAATTATACCTCTGCCGACCGTCTGATAAGGGATATGGCTTCAAATGTGACCTTCCCACAGAATCTCGAATTGCAGAAGCTGATGAATAAAGTCTTTGTTGATGTCATGCTGGAGCTTTCGGGCGAAAGCGGAGTGAATATAAACCGCCTTACCAATAAGGCAGTATATATGATATGCTGGCTGAAGCGTTATGCACAGGAGCTTTTCACGGGCTGGAAAATGCCTGATGTTTCGGTATTCGTATATCTCGGCGGGTGCAAAGATGAGCATGAAACGGCATTTTTGAAGCTTCTTTCAAGACTTCCTGTTGATGTGCTGATACTCATTCCCGACAAGAATAAAAATGGTATTCTTGAGGATAAGCTTCTGCTTGATCTGGATTATGAGGACAGCATGGCTGTCGCAAAATTCCCGACTGACGCTTCTTCTCTCCGCGTTGGAACCGTTGCTTATCATGCCGAAAAAGAGCTTGATAAGATAATGTATGAGGATTCGGGAATGTACCGCGACCAGCAGTACGGCAAGGCTGATGCCCTCGTGCTGAAAACTATGTATGAGGAGATCGACCAGCTCTGGAAGCTTGAACTGAAATTCCGTCCGAATTTCAATGTTGAAAACAATGTCGTTACCGTACCCGTTATCTTCTCGAAGATATGCGGAGTCAAGGATAATGACGTAGAAAATTACTGGGTGAGCGTTAAGCGTCTTTTTACCCCCGATACGCTTGTGTTCGACCATTTCCCGATTATACAGCCCGGCGCGCCGAATCCTATGAAATCGGTCGCTACCGAATTTTTCAAAAACGGCAGACTGCAAAGGGATGTAATAAAGCGTCATAGTATGTATAAATACGGTATGCTGCGCGATGAGGCTCAGAATCATATCCTCGATAAGCTGCAGATACTCATAAACGAGAGATTTATTCAGGGTACCTTTGAGAACGGTACGGAATATACAATTGTTTCCACCGTACTCAATTTAGATAAAACTATAGTGAGATTGATACAGAAGTTCGACTTTACAAAGGTCAATCCGAAGATCATCTGTCTTTCACTTGATGAACAGTGTATGTCCCTTGAGGATACTATCTTCCTTAAATTCCTGAGTCTTATAGGCTTTGATGTCGCGGTATTCGTACCGACAGGCTATCAGACAATGGAACGATTCTTTGCTCAGGGCAGGGATATATTTGACAGTCATCAGATAGGGACCTATATGTATGATCTTAAGGTGCCGAATTTCAACAGAGTCAGTGACAAACCTGTCACGCATAAGTCGTGGCATGAAAAATTATTTAAGAGAGGTAAATAACTATGGGACTTGATTTTTCAAAGGCAAAACCGCAGACAGAAACCCAGACAGCTATCCAGACAGCTCCTCAGACAGAGGTTCAGGTCGGAACACCTGAGAATCCTGTTGTTGAAAGCTATGATATCGTAGCAGACAGACAGCAGATGAATGCTACTCTCGTAGATTCCAAGGAGGTCGATGATCTTTGCAGCAAGATACAGATCGACAATATGGAAACTATCGTAACCTTCGGCGCAGAGGCTGCCGATGAGATCTCAAAGGCATCGGATATCGTCCTCAACAGCATGAATATGAAGCAGCTTGATGAGACAAGTATCATGCTCACACAGCTTACAAAGATCATGTCTCAGTTCGATATCGACGAAATTAAGGAGGAGCCCAATTTCTTCACAAAGCTCTTCAATAACGCAAAGAAACAGCTTGATAAGCTCCTTGCAAAGTATAATACAATGGGCAAGGAAGTTGATAAGATCTATGTTGAGCTTAAGAAGTATGAGGACGAGATCAAACATTCTAACAGAAACCTTGAGCAGATGTTTGAGGCAAATGTAGAATACTATCA
>CACXDV010000080.1 GCA_902766585.1 uncultured Ruminococcus sp. | reverse complement strand
TCTTCGTCCTCGCTTATTTTCGTGAAGCCGAAAAAGCCGTAAAGCTCCTTTACCATTTTATTCTTCGCTGTCGGATAATAATAGCCCCTTATCACAGCAATGCCCGCTGCCTTGCTTCGCTCAATAAGCCTGTCAAGCATTGCAAGCTCCATATCTCTTTTGAGTACCCTGCAGCTCATTATCCACAGATCCATATTAAGAACCGTACCGTCCTTATGTCCTATCACAACGGAAACTACTCCGTTGTCTCCGAATTTATCCACAAGCTTTCCGTACAGCCTTATATAATCATCGCTTTCAAATACCTCCTCCATTTCTGTCGGAGTATATCTTTTTGTTGTCACATTGAACTGATTGCTCTTGTTTGTCAGCTGGGTTATCCTTTGCAGATATACGGGGATAAAATCATCAATTACCGCTGTCATCTCCAGACTTCTCAGATATTCTCCGTAATCGGCAAATGAAGCCTGCTGTGCCGCTCTTTCGGCATTAGCCTTATACATTTCAGTGCGCTTTAAGTCGTCCGCGCTGAAATTCGTTACCTCAAAATATCCGCCTCTGTCGATATTCATTATATAATTCTCAACACCGTCCATATCGGGAACTGCCGCGCCCTTTACCTGAGCGCGTACTATTTCCCTTTCTGCCGGGTTATCGTCCGCGAACACTATCGCATCGGGCATGATATTAAGCTCAGCGGCAGTCTCAAGGATATTTCTGTCCTTATTCTCCCAGTTTGCCTTAATGATAATGAAATCATCAGGCTTCAATGCTCCCTCGGGGTGATTCAGTCCGGCAATTGCATTTTCGTGGTCATTCTTTGAGCATACCGTAAGGATAACTCCGAGTGATTTAAGTGACTTTACATAGCTCTGGAATTCATAATAGGACTGTGAAACACCCGTTTCCTGACCTATCTGTATCCCGTCAACGCCGTCATCGCCTACTACCCCTCCCCATAATGTGTTATCAAGGTCAAGGGCAAGAGCCTTTTTATTCTTTCCGTAAACAGACTTTATTATATTTGCAAGGTTGAAAGAAAACTCAGGTATAGCCTCAACACACATGGCGTACTTATACATATTCCAGAATGACGGATCGCTCCATGCCTTGAGACCGTATGACGCGGAAATGAAATTTATATCGTTGATATAAAAGCCTTCATTATTCTCTGCATACTCATAGAATTTTTCATTCAGGCGGGTAAGATAATTCATCCTTCCGCGGTAATCCGAACAGTCCTTATTTCCCATCAAGCGATAGAAGGGCATCTCAAAATTGTTCTGGATTATCGGACAATGGTATGTCTCCTTTATCTTCTCCCACATCTGTCTGAATTTGCTGAAATCAGCATCAAGGAGTGCCTGAACCTGCTCACGGCTGTCCGCGGTCGTCGGATAATTCTGTATATTGCGGTTCGTTGTGTGGATAAATACCATATCAGGCTTGAAGCTCAGAAGCTCCTCGCTCGGAAACATAGCATCCTGCCAGTACTGTCCGTATTCTGACTGATAAAATTCAGCCTCTATTCCCTGATTCAGCAAAAAAAGGTCAAGGTATACGACAATATCATTTGTTGTCGAGCCTCCGAAAACGGCTATCTTCTTTTTAAGCCTTGTACTGCCGTCTGCAAGAAGCTGACGCTTAAGGGATTTTCTTTTCTTTATCACATAGTCACTGTCAAAGGGGTACTCTAATTCTTTCATTACTTCACCTCATCCAGAGCCCTTATCGCTTCATATACGCGCTTACAGCTCTTTGTATCAAAATATTCGTAAAAGTCCTCTATCCTCTTTATGTATTCCTCCGAATTTTTGCAATCATTCTCTATTTCCCTGATAATTGCGTCAACAGTGGTATCAAGCTCATAGCATACCGGACCGAAGCCGTTATCCTCATAGCTGAAATAGCCCTTGCTGTAGGAATGTCCCTCGAAAAACTCCTCCTTGTCAAACTGACAATAGACAATGGGCTTTTTAAGGAAGCCGAAATCAAAGAATACGCTCGAATAATCCGTCACAAGCAGTGATGATGATACAAATTCATTCTGATAATCAACATATCCGTGATTGATGCTGAACACCTCATTCGGAGTGAAATCCACCCACTGCTTGCTGTGTATCGGGTGCATACACAGCACACCCGTATAGCCGTGTTCCTTCATGCATTTGCATAGTCTTTCATCACTGATAAGCGAATTATAGAACTGATAATACTGTGTATCCTTAAAGCCGTCAAAATATATGCTTTCGGTAGTTGACGGATCATAGCTTCCCTTTATGCTCTTTCTCCATGTGGGGATAATTAGTAGCTTTTTGCCGGCAGGCTTTTTCTTCTGCAGGCGAACAAGATTGTCATGCCTCGGGAAACCGCTGAGAAGCGGTACGGAAGGAGGATATGAATAATTCAGCTCACAGAAGGACTGCTGTTCGGGTTTTCCGGCACAGACTATCAGTCTCATATCCTTATTGAAGCGGTTTATCCATTCAGAGATATCATCCTTTGTAACGCCGTGCTGTAGGAAAATATAATCGAAATTATAAAGGTCGCTCATAAATTTCCTGTCACCGCCGAAGGCATTTATAACATAATCTCCGCCTGATGAGGACACTATCTTATCTGCAAGAAGAAAGGCTGTGCGGTACTTCGGAGTATCATACGGCAATACCTTTCCTATCTTCTTCATATTCTTAAAATCGGGACTGCTTTTTTCTATTACATAAAAGGCTTCAATATCATTCGGAGCACAGTGATTTATATATCTGAACATATGCTCGCCGTTGTCATTTGCCTTATCGGTACGGTCGGATATCAGCCAGAGCTGTTTATTCTTCATACTGCCCTTGAGCATTTTATAAAGCATTCTGTATTTTACAAGATAGCCCTTATTGTTCTTGCGGAGCTGGTCGCAGTAGAAGCTTTCAAACTTGTTATGCAAACTCTTGCTGTAGGGAAAAACTGCAAGACATTTTCCCGACATACGCAGGAGATAGTCGTCCTTTGCATAATAGCCTCCCCATATCGGAGGTATATGAGCAAATTTTCCGACAGAGGTATATATCAGCCTGTCATTGTTCTTAAATCGGAAATAGAAGCGTATCTGCATTTCCCTGCCCTTATGAAGAGGTATCTCAACTCTTATTGCCCTGCCCTCATCCATTATGCCGTACATTGATTTTGTATCAAAAACCGGCGCATGGTAATAGGTCGGCGTATATTCCTCTGTGCCTGATTTTATGACATAGCTGTATTCATCCCTCGGAAGCCAGCAGTTATCCTTGCCCTCAAGTATCAGCGTATCATTTTTTACCTCAGTGAAGTACCATATGATATTTGTCTTTGCATTATTGAGATTGAGCGATATAAGGTTATCGAAAAGCAGGCTTCCGTGGTCATATTCAAGCTCTCGTCTGATATCCCTTCCGTGCTTCTTGGACAGACAGAACATTTTCATATTCATGAAAAGTTCCTTCTGCTTGAATATGACTCTGTCATCTATTTTCTTGAGCAGACCGGTGATAAGTGTGCAGTACCTCTCATACTGTTCATCATCAAGGTGAGGCTTTACATTCTTTTTCAAGCGCCAGCATATATCATACATTACCGTATACTGAATAAAGGTCTCGACTCTGCCGTATTTTTTCTCCGACAGTTCCATAAGATACTGATGAAGATATACGGGGGTATTGAAATAATAGCTTTCGCTTTTAAGCTCATTTTGCAGAGCGGAGCTTTCATCAGGTCTTTTCCTGTAAAGCTGTACAGCCTCCCTGCACAGACCGAGACGGCATTTCTCAAGGAGTATTGTATTTACAAAGCGGGCATCCTCACCGTATTTCAGGTCGGTCGAAAAGCGTATATCTCCTATTGCTTCCGCCTTTATCAATGCGCCTGTAACATCCATCTGAATAAATTCATATTCATCCCTGAGGTCATCGACCTTTGTATTATTATACTAATAATCGAGCTTATGATAGCCTGTCATAGCGTCAAAGAACTTCTTTCGGCAGCCTACGACATCGACCTCATCATAATTCTCATCAAAGAATTTAACTGCCTGCTCAAAGGCATCATTTTCCCAACAGTCATCGCTGTCGAGGAAATTGACATATTTACCCTTGATATACTCTATGCCCTCATTTCTTGCCGAGCTTACGCCGCCGTTTTCCTTTTTGACATATACGATATTATCCGGAAAACGGTTCTGATATTTCAGGCATATCTCCTCGCTGTTATCCGGACTTCCGTCATTGACAAGAATTATCTGTATATTCTTTTCAAAGCCGAGGCTCTGTCCTATTACTGAATCCAATGTTTCCGCAAGATACCTTTCCACATTATATACAGGTATCACTACAGAAATAATAAATTGACGCTCCATTCTTTTACACACCCCACAATTCAATGTACAATGT
>CACXDV010000079.1 GCA_902766585.1 uncultured Ruminococcus sp. | reverse complement strand
CTTTCGACAGCCTTATAAAGATTGAATTCGGCGGTCATATTCTTTTCTTTTGCGATTTTTTCGGCAGTACGCTTGAGCATTACTGCGCGGGGATCGGACAGTGTATAGATAGCATGACCGAAGCCGTAAATAAGACCTGTACCGTCGCCCTTTTCCTTTCTGATGATCGAAGCAAGATAATTATATATCTCGTCCTCATCCTCCCAGTTTTTGACATCCTCCTTGAGAGCAGTCATCATTGTGCGTACACGGAGGTTTGCGCCGCCGTGACGGGGGCCTTTAAGAGAACCGATAGCAGCGGCAATAGCTGAATATGTATCGGTGCCGGAGGAGGACAATACTCTTGTGGTAAAGGTTGAATTATTACCTCCGCCGTGTTCGGCATGGAGTATCATACAGAGGTCAAGAAGCTTTGCCTCGGAATCAGTGAATTTCATATCAAAGCGCAGCGCCCTGAGAATTGATTCACTGGTAGAAAGGTTAAGGTCAACGGGGTGGAAGAACATACTTTCCTTGTCGAATGCGCGTCTTTTTACCTGATATGCATAGGTCATTATAGTCGGGAGACAGGCTATGAGCTGTATCGACTGCCTCATGGAATTTTCAAGTGATGTATCATCAGGTGACGGGTCAACTGTATAAAGACCGAGAACCGAATGCGCGAGCTTATTCATTATATCAGGCGAGGGTATTTTCATTATCATATCCTCGGCAAAATTGTCGGGAAGTTCTCTGTAAAAGCCTATCATTTCCTTGAAATGCTTAAGATGCTCCTCATCAGGCAGACTTCCGAACAAAAGAAGCCATGCTACCTCCTCGAAGCCGAAGCGATCCTCCTCAACGCAGGCATTGATTATATCATAAACATCATAGCCCCTGTATGTAAGCTTTCCGGCATCGGGTATCCTTTCACCGTCGGCAATAAGGAAGCCGTGAACATTACATATATTAGTAAGTCCCGCCATAACGCCCGTACCATCAGGATTACGCAGTCCGCGCTTTACGCCGTAGGTAAGATAATCCTGTGGGTTGAAGCCGTTGTGGGAACGGTATTCATCACACAGCATTTTCAGCTTTTCATTCTGAAGCTCTATTTTCTGAGCCATTTATATTCCTTCTTTCAGTTCATAGTGAGTTTGTATGGCTGTAATAAATAAAGATAAAAAGCATACAATAGTTGTAACTTATATTTTAGCCTTTTTTTCCCTTTATGTCAAGAAAACAGGTCAATATTTTGAACATAGTCAAAAATGATAACGGAGGAAAGCATGAAAAAGAAAATAATACTGTTCATTTTGCTGCTTGTTCTTATGCTGTTTCTGCCCCTTATGACCATAATCGGAGGACAGAGGACGGCAGAGGAGACTCAGAAGCTAATTTCCTCAGAAAGCAAAGCCTCTGAAAAAGAGACAGATTCTGATACAGCATCGGAAAATCCGGACAGGGTATTCAGAATACTTGATACCTCCACCGGAAAGGTAATAAGCGTAGAGGACAGAGAATTCTGTTATGGTGCGCTTGCCTATGAAATGCCCGCATCGTTTCACGAGGAGGCACTTAAGGCACAGACAGCAGCGCTGTATACATTTTTTTCGAGAAAGAGGAAGGAAGCAAGAGAAAATCCGTCAGAGGAACTGAGGGGAGCAGATTTTGCGGCAGACCTGTCCTCCGGTCAGTTTTATATCAGCACTGAGCAGCGCAGAAGGGAATGGGGCAGCCTTTTTGAAAAGACCATGGAGAAGATAAAAGGCGCTGTTGATGCTGTTTACGGCGAGGTCATCACAGATAAAAGCGGAGAGCTTATTGATGCCTGCTATCATAGTGCATCGGCGGGAAGGACTGAGGCAGCGGCGGATATTTTCGGTACGGACAGAGAGTATTTACAGCCTGTTCCAAGTCCGTGGGACATTGATTCTCCGGATTTTATTACAAAGAAAGCCGTAAGCACTGATGAATTTAAAAAGCTTATCAGCGGCAGCAGAAAAAGTATTAAATTTTCGGCTTCTCCGGAAAAATACGTTTCCTCCGTCAAAAAAACTGCATCAGGCTCTGTGACCGAAGCGGTGATTTGCGGGGAGGCGTTTACAGGCTCACAGCTCAGAAGCCTGTTCGGACTGAGGAGCGCGGCTTTTGATCTGAGCTATGCGGACGGGAAATTCATTTTTACAGTTAAGGGCTATGGACATGGTGTCGGCATGAGCCAGTGGGGAGCACAGGGCATGGCACAGCAGGGTTCATCTTACCGTGAAATCCTCAAACACTATTATTCAATGTGCAATGTACAATGTTCAATGTACAATTGAGTGGTAATACTACTTCATTCGTTTGATTTAGTGGTAAGGTCATTCTATTTTCTTATGTGTGAAGTCCGGAGAAAAATATTTATCAGAAAATTCCGTTTCAATGTATCATTTTCCTCTGTAAAGGATTATAATTATATAAATACTTGTTTGGAGGGAAATCTATGAAAAATAAAGCTCCTTTGATCCTTATTCTTTCCGCCGCGCTTCTTCTTTGCAGCGCTTGCAAAAATACCCCGCCGGAACAGGAGTCCCGTTCCCCTGTTGCTCAGGGCAGCTTTACCGTATCCGAAACAGAGGGTTCCTCAGAATCCGGTACTAAGCCTGAATCAAAGACCGAAAGCTCCGGGAAAGAGGTTTCAGTTTCTTCCGCAACAAATGAAACAACATCATCTCAGGAAAGTGAGGAAGGACTCACCTCCGAGGAAATTGATGATATGGATAAGGTCGGAAATGCTTTTTCCGAAAGATTTGAACAGGCTGATTATAAGTCTGCCGATGTGAAGGGAAAAAGCGAAATTGCGCTTAAGCTTCTGAATGAGCTTGCGGACAAGGGACTTATCATCAAAAGCTCCATATACTATGATGAAAGCAGCAGTCTTATCAGTTTTTCATACAGCAGCGGAGTTCTGGGCGGAATTAAGCTGACGGCATTTGATCCGATGTTTAACGGTACAGATCCGGAATCTCCGGTAAGCGTTCCGGAAGTATCTGAGCAGCAAAGCAAGCCTTCTGCTTCTTCTGAGTCTGTAACCTCTTACATATCAGTTCCCGAAAGCGACATGAAGCTGGTAAACAAAAAAGATCTCACACCCTTCCTGACGTCTGCCGAAAAAGATACCGGTGAAAGCAAGAATATGTTTTCAGCATTTATTGAAAAAATGAAAAACAGCAAACATTCCGAATTTGTAATTGCAGGAGATATCGCATCTGATGGAAAAACGGGGGTGCTATGCCTTGAGAGACAAAGCTCCGGCGACAGAAAATATCTGTCAATAAGGCATGATATGGAGGACTATTCGCTTGATAATAATCAGACGCTGATTTTAAAGGATAATGTCACCTATATTCTTGATAATAAAAACAAGACATGGAGAACAAGCACGGATCCGAATGAAACGGGATATTTTGAGGTTTTATTCTCATTTGGCGATACTGTCGGAAATGAAAAGGCTCACGGGACCTGCCTTCTTGATGATAAAAATGTTTACTTTGAGATGATCGAGGATGATACGGGTATGACTACGGTCGCTTATTTTGACGGTGACGAATTTATTAAGGCTGAAATTTATGAAAGCGAAAATGCAGCATACGAAAACAGCGATAGTATTCTTGCCGGATATTTTTATGCTGTTGTTGACATCCCCATAAATGAAAAGCTCTTTGATATTCCCTCAGACTACTCAAAAACCTGATCAATGTTCAATGTGCAATGTGCAATGTTCAATGTACAATGTGCAATGTTCAATGTGCAATGTGCAATGTTCAATTGAGTTTTTTGTTTCATTAGCTTTATTTGAGTCAGAAGTTCTTCAATGTGGAATAGGTGGTTTTTCTGCTTCATTCGGTCATTTTGCTTTCTCCTCTTCATGCTTCGCTTTAAACCCCTCCGCCTCGCTTCGCTCGGCACCTCCCCTTTCAGGGGATATTGTTGAATTCATTCACGAGTCAAAAACTGAGGGGTTAATTATGAGAGGCTGACAAGTTCATTAGCTATTATAAGAGCGCAAGGAGAAGCCACAGCGTAATTAGTGGTATCACTGAACCTTTCAAGGAATGTTGACGAGTTCTTTTTGCTGAAAAAAGCCTCCCCTGAAAGGTTCAGTGATGCCCCAAGAGCGCAAGGCGAAGCCGCAGCGCGATTGGCTGGCAGAACTAAT
>CACXDV010000078.1 GCA_902766585.1 uncultured Ruminococcus sp. | reverse complement strand
TGCAGCAGCTATCGAGGGCAAAAAGCTCGTCAAGGTCATCTACAAGGCTAACAAGATCCTTAACCTCATCGCAAAATAAAGCCAGGAGGCAATGTTCAATGTACAATGTGCAATGTACAATGTACAATTGAGCAGAATCCCGACTTCATTATATAATTTCAGTTTTTTAGCGCGCACTGCAGTAAAAATCATATTTCTTTGATTTTACTATAATGCAGTACATTTATTTCTATTTTCACCCCTATACTACCCCCTCCGTCTTTTTCGCCTGCCATACACCGCAGGCGGTGCAGAGCGGCATATGCTAAACAAGTATAATAGCATAATAAAGCAGGAAAACCATAATTGAACATTGAACATTGTACATTGTACATTGGACATTAAGCATTGTACATTGTAAATTGTATTAGGAGGATAATTATGTCAGGACATTCAAAATGGAGTACCATCAAAAGAAAAAAGGAAAAGACAGACGGCGCAAGAGCTAAGGTTTTCACCAAAATCGGCAGAGAGCTTGCTGTTGCAGTTCGTGAGGGCGGCGGAGCAGATCCCGCTTCAAACTCAAAGCTTCGTGAATGTATCGCAAAGGCAAAGGCAAACAACGTTCCTAACGATAATATCGAGCGTATTATCAAAAAGGCTGCCGGCAGTACAGACGGCGATAATTATGAAACAATAACCTATGAGGGCTACGGTCCCTGCGGTATCGCAGTTATCGTTGAGACACTTACAGACAACCGCAACCGTACAGCAGGTGATATCCGCCATTACTTCGATAAATTCGGCGGCAATCTCGGAACTCAGGGCTGTGTGTCCTTCATGTTCAGCAAGAAGGGACTTCTCGTTATCGAAAAAGAGGATAATGACGAGGAAAAGGTTATGGAGGACGCTCTTGAAGCAGGCGCTTCGGATTTCAACGCCGACAGTGACGATGTTTACGAAATTTACACCGAGCCGGAGGATTTCGGTACGGTTATGGAGGCTCTCAGCGGTAAATATGAATTTGTTTCCGCCGATGTTTCCATGATACCCTCTACCTATAACAAAATCGACGATGAAGAGGCTGCTGTTAAAATGCAGAAGCTTCTCGATATCCTCGATGATAATGATGACGTTCAGAACGTATATCATAACTGGGATATGCCCGAAGAACCCGATGAGGACTGATATTTTTAATTTAATATGCCTTTTGCGCATGAACAAGGCTCCTATGGTTTTCATAACCACGGGGGCTTTTGTGCACTTAAAAGCAATTATTCTTCCTCGTCAATAACACTTGTACTTTCGTAAAGCGAAATATCATATCCCGCACCATAGCGTTCTTCTGATTTTCGGTATTTGCCTCCCGCATCATCACCGCAAAGCCACCAGTCGATCTGTTCCCGGATGCTTTTAAGGTATCTTTGCTTTCCGGGATTTGTACATAAATAGTTTTTCAATTGCTTTAATGACTTTTCAATATCCATTTTGGGGTAGGTGTGTGTATATGTGTCAAACAGGTCTTCATCCACTTTAAAAACCCCGTCCTTGCACGGAAACTCGATCATGCACACTTTACTTTCATTTACTTTACTTTTCTTTACTTTACTTTGTCGGATAAATGCTGTATTTTCAGGTATTTCTGTTACATTTATTTTCTTTTCTGCAACAGAAATATTTTCAGAGGGTGCACTTTTCAAGGCTGTTTGATTTTTTTCAAGCAGCCAGTATTTTTCAGTATTGACCTTGTTCCTCACAGTCACTTCGGAGTAGCGTTTCTGGATTCCGGCAGAGGTGATAACAGACTGTGACAGGAGAGCCTTATCGAACAGCCCTATATCCGCACAATACTCTATCACTTGCAGCACAAGGTTTTTGTCTTTTATCCACCTGTTCCCGATCAGCCGGATGATCTGAAATGCCAGCTTTTCTATAGGAACCTCCAGATAATAACCATTTTTGTACACCCTTGAAATGACGATCTCATAGATTGCTGTACCAAGAGGTCCGTATTTATTCACCAGATCCATGATCTTGAAATCGTCCCAGAAATCAACATCCATCGGATAGTAATCAAGTCCCGTTTTAGGATGTCTTCCCATTCGGATCACTTCCTTTGATAAATGTATGATTTTTTGAGGGATATACCCTTTCAAAAGTCGGGGGTATTTTAAAAAAATTCTACCTCTTGAGGCAGAAAAATAAAAAACGCCGGTATCAGCGTACCGGCGCGAAAGCTGTCTTATGAAAATGAAATATCACTATTACTGATTTTTGTCACGAAGCCCTGAAAACAATCTCCATAGTACTGCCGCATTTGACCTTGCCATAAGTCCTTCTATATCTATTCCGGCAGGACAGATATTGCGGCAGGCAAGGGATTTTCCGCACCCGTCGGTAACGGCTCTGCCGTATCGCTTTTTCAGGTCATTTGCGCTCCTGCCCTTCATCGCTGCAATAAGCCTTGAAGCCGGCACCATTGCCGACATACCGTAAAAGCCTCCCCCCGCCGCAAAATTCGGACAGACCTCAAGACAGCACCCGCACTGTAAACAGCGTGAGGCTTCATACATTACGGAATTATTCCTGTCATCGGCAAATATATCCGACTCTGCCCATAGCTGCATTTTCATGAGATCATCAAAAATTATCTGCCTGTCAACCATAAGGTCGGCAATTATCGGGAATTTCCTCAGCGGCTCTATCCTCAGCCTTCCCTTTTTGCTTTCGGAAAGCCTTGTATCGCAGGCAAGACACGGTCTGCCGTCTATCAGCATCGCACAGGCACCGCATTTCTTCTGTAAGCAGCTGCATTCCCATGCTATTCTTTCGGTAATATTGCCGTCGGTATCGGTAAGCTCATTTTTTTCATTAAGCTCCGAAAGCGCCGCCGCAACAGTAACGGACGCGGAATCCGTTTCGTACATATATGTTCTGTATGAGCCTGCCGTGTCCCTGTTTTTTTGCCGCCATATCTCAAGCAGATATTTCATTTTCACTCACCTCTTTTTTCGGGTATATCGCGTAGACCGACTTTTATTTCCTTCCCGTCAAAAACAGCAACAGTCGTTTTGCGGAAATTTTCATCATCTCTTTCGGGATAGTCTGTTCTTGTATGCGCTCCGCGGCTTTCCTTTCTGTTCAGCGCACCAAGCAGCACAGCCTTTCCGAGTATCATACGATTTCTTTGAAGGGTATCGTTTTCACTGTCGATAAGGCTCTGCATTTCCTTAACAGCGCCATAAAGCCTTTCTCCGTCACGGAAAATACCGAGCGAATCCCTCATAATCCTTGCCGCCCTTTCAGGAATACCGACAGGCTGCATTATTGCAATTTTTTCATCAGGCTCACTTTCCTCTTCGCCTGTATTGTCCGCGATAATTTCGGAAGCGGCAGTTCCGGCGGCGACTTGCCCGCCGAATACTGCTCCGAGCATCGAATTGCCGCCGAGACGGTTCGCGCCGTGATACTGACAGGCACACTCTCCTGCCGCATAAAGCCTTGAAATATTAGTGCGGTGATGTTCGTCAACATTTATCCCGCCCATATAATAATGTATACCCGGCGATACCTCGACAGGTTTTTCAGCCGGATCCGTACCGAGGTAGCCTATACATTCATCTCTGAGGTCGGAAAGCTTATTCTCCCATACTGACCTATCAAGCCCCGTCATATCAAGAAAAACCTTACCGCCGCAGTTCTTATCGTTCTTAACAATTTCTATCTCTCTTGATACAACATCTCTCGGCATGAGATTGCCAAGCTCAGGATATTTTTCCTCCATAAAGTACCATGGCTTGCCGTTACGCAGGATAAAGAGCCGTCCTCCCTCTCCCCTTGCCGCTTCGCTGACAAGGCATCTTTTTCCGGTTATGGGAAAGGTGGTCGGGTGGTACTGTATAAATTCAGGATTTGCTATCTCAACTCCGCTTACAAATGCCAAAGCCGCCGCATCTCCGGTATTCAGCGCCGAGCCTGTTGTCATGCCAGGAAAAAGACTGTTCATTCCCCCGCTTGCAAGTATCACCGAACCGGAAAGGCTTATCACTGTCCTTTTGTGCAGGTCAATGACCTTTAAGCCCGTACATTCTCCGTCATTAATCTCAAGTGAAGCAAGTCTGTGATGAGGATAGCGCTTGACAAGTCCCTCCGCCTCATATCGTCTGACCGCATCCGTAAGCGCAGTCATAAGTATCTTACCCGTACTGCTTTTAGCATAGGCAGTACGCTTTTTCTTTTGACCGCCGAAATTTCTGAGTACAGGTCTGCCGTTTTCAGTTCTGAGCGCAGCGCCGAGCGAAAAAAGCATATTTACCGTTTCAGGCGCTTTGCTGCAAAGGTTCCATACGGAATTAGGATCGGCAAGATAGACTCCTCCCCGCATCGTATCCTCAAAATGCTGAACAGGACTGTCATTTTCTCCCATAGTATCAAGGGAAGCGTTTATTCCTCCCTCAGCCATAACGGATTGGGCGCGTTCCGACGGCATAGGAGATATCAGTCTGCACCGAACGCCCGCCCGCCCAAGAGTAAGCGCAGCCGACAGCCCCGCAAGACCGGCTCCGACAATATTGACCGCTGTTTTTCCGCTGAGATCAATTTCAAATCCGCAGCCTGAGCCGTTCCTTTTTTTCATAGCATTTTCCTCCGATTTTCATTTTGTTCAGAGCAGCTTATAGAGCATTTCCTTCATTGAAACAGCGCTTTTCTCAAAAAGCTCATTTTCTTCGCTGCTGAGGCTTACAGATACTCTTTCGATCACTCCCCTGCCTCCTATCACGGACGGAAGGGAAAGAGAAGGTCTGATATTCCCGTTTTCAAGCCCCATTGTACTGCTGACCGAGGCTGAGAAGGGTTCATCATTCAGCACTGCTCTTGCTATACGGGAAGCGCAGACGGCTATACCGTAATTTGTTCTTCCCTTAGCCTTTATAATTGATGCTCCCATATTCTTTGTTTCGGTATATATTTTCTGCCTGACATCATCATTCCACATTATATCATGCTCCGCGCAGTATTCCAAGGGACTTTTTCCCCATACCTCAACACTGCTCCAGAGAGGAATCTGAGCGTCGCCGTGTTCGCCGATAACAAAGCCCCTTATGCTGTCATTACAGCCCGCCTGAGACGCTTTATCCCCGGGGAAAACAGTACGCGCTATGCATCTTCTGAAACGTGAGGAATCAAGGATACACCCCGAACCGAAAACTGTTCCCTCCGGCTGACCGAGCCATTTTTCCGCGCTGGAGGTAAGGATATCAACAGGATTTGATATCATCAGCACCGGACAGCCGTTATAATACTGACCGAGCGATGAAGTAACGCTGTTTATTATTTTCATATTTTCGGCAGCAAGGTCAAGACGGCTTTCACCGGGCAGTCTGCCCCTTCCGGCTGTGATAATAATTATGCTGCACCCGCGGCAATCGCTGTAATCTCCCGCATAAACAGCAGAATTTGCTATACCCTCGACACCGTGAGCGATATCATCAGCCTCTCCGCCGGACTTTTTGCTGTCAATATCTATCAGTACTATCTCATCTGCCGTATTATCAAGCATCATTGAAAATGCTATTGACGCGCCCACAAACCCCGCGCCGATTATTGCTGCTTTTTTATTATTCACATTAATTTCCCCCTTCGGCGGGGTGCCCCCGCTGTCGATTCGCGGCGGGGTGCCCCCGCTGTCGATTCGCGGCGGAGTGCCCCCGCTGTCGATTCGCGGCGGAGTGCCTCCGCGGTCGGTTCGCGGCGGAGTGCCTCCGCGGTCGGTTCGCGGCGGAGTGCCTCCGCGG
>CACXDV010000077.1 GCA_902766585.1 uncultured Ruminococcus sp. | reverse complement strand
GGAGGCTATGGCATACGAACAGACAAATCAAAGAGTGGACACTCTTGAACAAAGCATACAGAATGACTTTGCAGGTGTCCGTCAGGAAATTGCAGAAACGGCAAACGAAGTTGAAGACCGTATCGGTAATGAGATGGAAATACTTAACGGCAGGCTCACTTCCGATATTTCAAGTGTTGACGGGCGAATAGACAATATCATCGCCCACAACAACGACACGGAGGGAAACAGTGAGCTTATAGACATAAGAACCGGAGCGGACGGGACAGTTTATACAAGTGCGGGAGCAGCAGTGAGGGTGCAGGTTGCTGACATAAATAGTGTTCTGGATTCAGGCTTTGAATCGGAAGTAATAAACAGGTCACGAAATTTGTTTGATCAGACTGCAATTACCGCTTCCTCCGTAATAAGCTCAGATAATCCGGGAGCGGTCGTTTCAAATTCAAACTACTTTACCACAGACTTTATACCGGTTGATTCCGTAGATCATCCCAATTTATTATCAACATTTGCGTTTGTGCCTTCTGGTGCCGCTGAGCCAACAGAAAGAAGAGCAAGGACGTGGGTAAGGATTGCAGGATATGATTCAAACAGGCAATATGTTGCCAACACTTTATCAGAGCAGCAATCTTCATATACGGTAACAGACAGTGCGGTTAAATACGTAAGAATAAGCTATAACAACACATACCCTGTTGACAGACCTGCTTTACTATGTCAGATAATGGTTGAATACGGAACGGATGTCATTTCCGATCTGTCTCACTATGACACTTACTATGCAGGCGACTTGAATGTGCATCTGAAAGAAAATGCAATGCCAAAAAACACAGCTGTAAGAAAAAACGTCTATATAACTGCTTCTGACGGCATAACGGAATTTTTTAATAAAATGACTTATGCTTATAATACCGGTAACTGTGATGTGCATATCGGCAAAGGAAATTATGTATACACAAACAGTTTGATTGAAAGCATAAGGAATAACAGCAAAAGAGGTATTCCAATAGGAAACGGCTGCCGGTATTACTTTGATACCGGCGCATATCTGTACTGCGAATATACCGGAACACAATCAGGCGTAACCGGAATGTTTTCTCCGCTTGACAGTATGGAGATCGGTTCGGATTATGAGATATATAACTTGAATCTTGTAGCCAAAAATGTTTTGTACGCTGTTCATGATGAAGCAAACGCTTCTGAAACTCCATGCCGACACATTTATAAAAACTGTAATCTGGAGCTTGACAATACAGCTCTCGGTGAAAACTCGGATCCTATAAGCAAGGCGCTTGGCGGAGGATTGGGCAAATATGAAGAGGTAATAATTGAAAACTGCGTATTCAAGGCTACAAACCCAAATCATGCAGGAAGTAATCAAGACGATGCCTCTTATCACGGTGCAAACCGCAGTACATTTACGGACGCAAAACTTGTGATTTCGGGCTGCTATTTTGAAAACAGATTCAGAACATCAAATATGAACACGCAGTTGACTGATGAAAAGCACCCACAAATCATTTTTACAAATAACTGCTCAGGTGCTGCACATAATATACCAAATGATTGGACTTCTTATGTATGGAATAATAACGTAAGATAATATAAAGAAGATGTCCCTTGCCTATAAAATGGTGAGGGACATTTCATATTCAAATTATACTTTTTTATTATTTATCTGCCGTCGTACATTCTCTCATAATAATTCTGATATTCTCCGGAAATGATCTCTTCCCACCATTCCTTGTTTTCAAGGTACCATTTGATGGTCTTTTTGATGCCGTCGGCAAACTTTGTTTCCGGAAGCCAACCAAGCTCGTTATGTATCTTTGTCGGGTCGATGGCATAGCGCATATCGTGACCTTTTCGGTCTGTCACATATGAAATAAGGCTTTCGGGCTTATTAAGTTCCTTACAAATGAGCTTTACAATGTCTATATTTCTCATTTCGTTGTGGCCGCCGACATTGTATACTTCACCGACTCTTCCCTTGTGAATGATCAGGTCGATAGCGCGGCAGTGATCCTCAACATACAGCCAGTCACGGACATTGATACCCTCTCCGTAGACCGGAAGCGGCTTGTCATTGAGTGCGTTGGCTATCATCAACGGAATGAGTTTTTCAGGGAAATGGTAGGGGCCGTAGTTATTAGAACAACGGCTTATCGTCACCGGCAGACCGTAGGTCCTGTGATAGGCAAGAACAAGAAGGTCTGCTCCGGCTTTTGATGAAGAATAAGGTGAAGATGTATGTATCGGTGTTTCCTCGGTAAAGAACAGGTCAGGTCTGTCAAGCGGAAGGTCACCGTAAACCTCGTCTGTTGACACCTGATGATATCTCTGAATACCGTATTTGCGGCAGGCATCCATCAGAACCTCTGTTCCGATAATGTTTGTTTGCAGGAAAATACCGGGATCCTCAATAGAACGGTCAACATGGCTTTCCGCCGCAAAGTTGATAATGACATCAGGCTTTTCCTCTTCAAACAGACTTTCAACAGCTACTCTGTCGCATATATCCGCCTTGACAAAACGAAAATTCGGATTATTCATGATCGGTTTCAAGGTGGAAAGGTTGCCGGCATAGGTCAGCTTATCAAGACAGATCACTCTGTCCTTTTGATGTGATTTTAAATAGTAATGAATAAAATTTCCGCCGATAAACCCGGCTCCGCCTGTTACAATAATAGTCATATTCAATCTCCTCAAAATACCAATCTGTCCTCTGATACTCTTAATAAATGCTCCCCATAAGGTGATTTGCCATATAGCGAAGCTGCTGCCAGAAGTTTTTCTTTACTGATCCACTGCTTATAATATGCAATTTCTTCCGGAGCAGAAATAACTACACCTTGTCGGTTCTGTACAGTCTGAACAAATACTGCCGCTTCCATAAGACTATCAACGGTTCCTGTATCAAGCCACGCAAAACCTCTGCCAAGTATCTGTACTTTCAAAGACTGATCCTCCAGATACAGTTTGTTAAGATCGGTTATTTCAAGCTCTCCCCTTGCTGATGGCTTTACTTTTTTTGCCATTTTGACAACACGGTTATCATAAAAATATAAGCCCGTTATACAATAATTGCTTTTAGGATTTTTGGGCTTTTCTTCAACAGAAATAACATTTTCATTTTTATCAAATTCCACGATCCCAAATCTTTCAGGATCCTTTACATAATATCCAAAAATTGTAGCGTTTCCGTTTTCTGCATTACGTACAGCCTCATGAAGATCATCGCTGAAATAACCGCCGTAGAATATATTATCTCCGAGTATCAGCGCACAGGGCTCGTTTCCGATGAAGTCCTCACCGATAATAAATGCCTGTGCAAGACCGTCCGGTGAGGGCTGGATTTTATAAGACAGATTCAGACCAAAACTGCTGCCGTCACCCAAAAGCTGTTCAAAGCGCGGCGTATCCTCCGGTGTAGAAATGATCAGAATATCCCTGATACCTGCCAGCATGAGTGTTGACAGGGGATAATACACCATCGGTTTGTCATAGATCGGCAAAAGCTGTTTTGATGTTACTTTTGTCAGCGGATAAAGCCTTGTTCCGCTGCCGCCGGCAAGGATGATTCCTTTCATGTCTGTGTTCCTCCTCTATATTATCT